>NZ_MQTZ01000050.1 GCF_001939115.1 Leptolyngbya sp. 'hensonii'
TCCGATGATACTATCGAGCCTGCGCTTTCGTCCACTCGTGGTGCCGCTGCTTGTTGCAATAAAAAATCCCCGATCTCTGGACCGACGTGTTCCAGCAGATGCCCTCTCACTGCTGCCTCAATCCCTGCCAATGTTTTCACTTGCTCCGGGTCGGTTTCCTCGTATAGCAAGGCGGCAAGGGCACGGGCGTGGGCTTGAATTTGGGCTTTTTTCTCAGGGTCCATAAGCGTGGTTGACCAAAGCAGGAATGCTCAAAGTTTAGCGCGCTCTTTCAAACACAGCTCTAAGCACTTATACTCATCGCAAAAGTGGGATGCACTCTCATTGATATCCCCTGAACCAAGTTATGGATAGACAAGGCAGGGACGATTTTTTGAACTAAAAAATGAAGGATATTGTATTCGATTAAAGATAAGCATTGTGTCTAACTAAATGGCTTATTTTTTAGACAAATCTTTTTGGCTGTTCGTCAAATTTTAATAATTAAATTAGTAAAAGAATTTAAGATTTTCAGCGATCAATTTATCTGATTTTTGATCAATAATTCTTTTTGGCAAATGGCTTGCAAATGATTGGTTGATAGTTATTAAGGGACTTGAATTAGTCGCAGTCTAACGGGGAAAAACCATGCAAAGGATTATTCATTTCAATCTGCTCAAGAGCAGAGGGTCATTGCTCTTGGCAGGGCTGGCTGCTTTTCTTGCAGCAGTCTTCTTGGGAGCGACAATGGTGCCTGCCATTAGTGTTCCAATTCAAAATGTGCTGGTTGGTAACGTGAATGTGGGTAAGGATGCTGCCGTCTTACCTACAGGACAGCTTATTACTCCGACAGCGGCTCCTGGCTCTACCTTTAGCCGACTTGCCACCGGGTTGCGGGCTGATGGTGCAGCAGATGCTAACGGAGGAATTACAACCGCCCTCAGCCCTGACGGGAAAACGCTCCTGGTATTGACCAGTGGCTATAATACGGGCTTTAGAACCGAAAGTGGTCAAAGTATCACCTATCCGGTTCTCGATCCAGTGACTGGCCAGCCTTCCAGCACAACAACTGGAAAAGCTGAGTGGGTATTTGTCTATGATGTCAGTAGCGGCAATCTGGTGAAGCAACAGCAGATTAATTTGCCAAATACCTTTGCTGGCATGGTCTGGGCTCCCGATGGTCAAAAGTTTTACGTTTCGGGAGGGATTGACGATCGGGTTTATGTCTATCGCCGCAATGGCAACACCTTTGTTCCTGATGCCCCCTTTATTCTGTTGGGACATAACTCCAATCAAACCGCACCGCTCCCCTCCTATGACGGGGGCTTACTGAAAGAAACCCCGGCAGCCATTGCTTCCACGGGTGCTGTGGTCGCGGGTCTGGATGTTAGCCGGGATGGTAAAACCCTGGTGGTTGCCAACTTCGAGAATGACTCTATCTCGATCGTGGATACGGCAACCCGCAAGGTGATCAAAGAAGTGAAGTTCTTCGTTCCAGGGAATACGATCGCTACGGGTGAATACCCCTTCTGGGTCCAAATCGTCAGTTCCGACAATGGGGCTGCTGCCAAAGTGTATGTCAGCAGCCAGCGGGACAATGAAGTCATGGTTTACAACTTCAAGCATGATAGCGTTGCTCGCATTCCGGTTGGCAACCAGCCCAATAAGATGCTGCTATCCCCCAATCAACAATTTCTGTTCGTGACCAATGGCAATAGTGACAGCGTTTCTGTCATTAGTACCCAGCTTGATCAAGCCTTGCAGACGTTCCCCCTCTCCCGCCCTGGTGAGAAATATAAAGGATCTAATCCTAATTCCCTGGCCCTCAGCCCCAGCGGCAGTCGGCTCTATGTCACATTAGGTGGCGAGAATGCAGTCGTCGTTGTGGATTTGGGCAACGGGAAAGTCCTGAAGAACGACGAGGACGAACAAGATAAAGGGCTGCTGGATGAACTCTATGAGATCAGCAAGTCTGGAAAAACCCCACCTGTGCTTGGACGGATTCCGACAGCCTGGTATCCCAACGCTGTCACGGTAAGCCAGGACGGCAAAAAACTGTTCGTGGTTAACCTGAAGGGAAATGCAGGGCCTAATCCCGCTGGTGGCCGCACGACTGCCGCAGGCAGAGCACGGAATACAACCTTCCGCAGTGAGTACATTCTGGCACTTCAGAAAGGTGGCATCTCTGTGATTCCCGTGCCCAAGAAGCAAGATCTGGAGGCTTTAAGCAAGCAGGTTGATTTCAACAACGGCTTCATCTTCCGTGACAAAGACGATCGGGTGATGGATGCGTTGAAGGGCAAGATTAAGCATGTTCTCTACATTATTAAAGAGAACCGCACCTACGACCAGGTTCTGGGTGATCTCCCCTTCGGTAATGGGGATCCTCAATTGACCCTCTTCCCAGAAGCCATCACACCGAACCACCACAAACTGGCCAAGGAATATGTCACCTTCGACAACTTCTATGACAGTGGCTCGATTAGTGGCGACGGTTGGGGTTGGTCTACCTTTGGGCGCACCACCGACTACACCGAGAAGACTGTACATGTCCTCTATGGGAACGGTTTCAGCGGTTTAACTTACGACTATGAAGGTAACAACCGCTTTGTCTTACCCGCCCTGCCCAACAGTGCATCCAATCCTTCCCAGACAACGGTGCGGATCACGTCCTTGCTCGACCCAACTGGCAATTCTTCGATTCTGCCGGGGAGTACGGATGTCTCAGCCCCCAGCGGCAACAGTGACTTAAGTCCTAAGGCCAAGGGAGGATATTTGTGGGATACGGCACTGCGAGCAGGTAAAACTGTCCGCATGTATGGTGCTGCCGCCGACCTGAGTGACTTCTACTACGCCAATGTGGGTGGGTGTGATCCTCTGAAGCCCTGTCCGGGTAACCCTCTCTATCTTCCTATCAGCCGCACACCATTCAAGGATGGGCTTCCTCAAGGTGCTGCGAGTAAAGTTGTGCTGTTGGATAAGACCGACCTTTACTTCCGGGGGTATGACCAGAAGCAACCAGAAATCTATTCTTTTGAAGAGTGGAAGCGGGATGTGGAAGCATACAAGAAACAGTATGGTTCCATGCCTAACCTGATGGTGATGGCCTTTGACCATGACCACTTTGGAAGTTTTGGTAGTGCGGTGGCAGGTGTCAATACACCAGAATTGCAAATGGCTGACAATGACTATGCCCTGGGCCTGGTGGTGGAATACCTGAGCCAACAACCCGAATGGAAAGAAACAGCCATTTTCGTGCTGGAAGATGATGCTCAGGATGGTCCCGATCACGTGGATGCCCACCGCTCTCTGGGATACATTATCTCTCCCTATACCAAATTGGGTAAGCTGGTCAGCTCCAACTACAACACGGTCAACATGATCCGGACGATCGAAGATGTCCTGGGTCTGGACTACATTGGCATTACAGATGCGAATGCTCGGGCTATGTCCGACGGTTTCCGCACAAAGCTGGATAAGGCCAGCGTCGCGCCCTATGCCGCGATCGTGCCAGGGAACCTGTGTAAGGCTCCGGTTGACCCAGCTCTGGTTCCTGCCTGCCAGGATCCGAACGCTCTGAAAACGGCTGCCGTTGGATCGCGCCATGATGCCACCTGGTGGGCCAAGGCCACAGAAGGCTTTGACTTCGACCATGTGGATCAGGTGGATTCCGATGGTTTCAACCAGGTTCTATGGTCTGGGATTAAGGGAGAAGAAGTCCCCTATCCCACGGAACGGAGTGGCTTAGATCTGCGTCGTCAGCGCGATCGCCTGCTGCAAGGACAGAATAGCTAACATCTTGTTAGAGGAGGGGTATGGCAGAAATTGCCATGCCCCTTTTATCGCAATTCAACGCGGGTGAAATGATGCAGTATCCCAGGCTAATCTTCTCTGTTGTGTTGTCAAGTGTTGTTGGTTTACAGCCAGTTGCTTTTGCAGAGCCGCAAAAGTTTCCTTCAATCAGTCAACAGCCTGACATCAGTGGAACCGAGGCTAATGATCCACTCTGTTACATCATTACCAGTAACGGAAGGACTACTGATCTGACCCGGTTATGTGGATCTAAGCCAAGGGGAACAGTGAACGATCGTCCCACCAATAACTCTAATGCTGCCAGTACTAATAGTGTTGAGAAAACCAGCCGAGCTCAAACTCAAGTAGGCCCTTCCCCCCTCGGGCTGCTCCCCGTCCCTCGATTGAATCTGAGGAACAACCGGGATACACAGTTGGAAGATTATCGGTGATTCAAAGGTTATTTCTGATATCGGAGAAGCATCAACTTTAGCCGATCTTGACCTTAAAAATCACCATTGCTTCAGGGGCAAATTTCCATTGTTTACCTGCAATACAAATGATTCAATCCCAAACAAAATTACTACACCAAATATATAAAATGCAATTCATCTGTCGCTATTATTTCTCTCTTTTCCCCTTGCTCAATCGCATCTTTTTCCAGGCTGATAAGCCAACGATTAAAGGGATTGACTGTCAATCGGCTGCTTAACCTTTTCTTCTTATAATCCCTGTATTATCAACTCTTGTCCGGTGATTAATCAAGGTTTGTTTGTGCTTATTTTCCTCCGTGCATTAACACTTAAGTACGGTAGTAAGAGTAATCACAAACGTGAAAATCATCCAATCATTAGGTGACTAAAATGGGTTTGCTCAAGCGTTTTAGACCTCTTAGAGATCAACGCTCCCTGTTTATCATGGGTGTCGTCGCTTTCTTCTCTGTGGTGGCATTAGGCATCACAGCACTACCGTCAATTAGTTTCCCTCCATCTAATATCCCGGTGAGTAATTTGCCCAATCAGGTTGCAGTTTTACCTACAGGCAAAGTTGTGACTCCAACCGCTGCTCCCGGTTCGAAATTCAACCCGCTATCAACTGGATTACGCAGTGATGGCAATGCAGATGCCAACGGTGCTGTTGCAACAGCGGTTAGCCCAGATGGCAAAACCATGCTGGTATTGACCAGTGGCTATAACCTGAACTTCAGGAATGAAACAACAGGGGCCAACCTGACCTACCCGGTGCTCGATCCTGTCACAGGCCAGCCAAGTTCCGTAACAACCAGAAAGGCGGAATGGGTCTTTGTTTACGACATCAGCTCGGAGCAGTTGGTTAAGCAGCAACAGATTAATATTCCCAATACCTATAACGGAATTGCCTGGGCACCCGATGGGAAGCGGTTCTATGTGTCTGGTGGTATCGACGATCGCATTTATGTCTATCGTCAGGAGGGCAATACCTTCGTGCCCGACGCACCATTCATCCTGCTCGGTCATAACTCCAATCAAACAGCCCCATTTCCTGCTTACGACGGCGGTTTGCTGAACGGCACACCCGCTGACACCGCTTCTGGTGGTCTGGTGGTTACGGGTGCGGCTGTGGCTGGACTGGATGTGAGCAAAGATGGTAAGACCCTGGTGGCTGCTAACTTTGAAAATGATTCCATCTCCGTTGTAGATACAGCTTCCCGAAAAGTAACTCAGGAAATTAAGTTCTTCACTCCAGGGAGCCCTGTAGCTACAGGCGAATTTCCTTTCTGGGTTACTGTTGTCAGTAACAAGAATGGGGCTGCTACCAAAGCCTATGTCACCAGTCAGCGAGATGATGAAGTGCTGTCGGTCAATCTGGCTACTGCTGCGATCGTGCGGATTCCTGTGGGTGAGCAACCGAATAAACTCCTGCTCTCCAAAAACCAGTCTCGCCTGTACGTTGCCAATGGGAATAGTGACACGGTCTCGGTGATTAATACTGGCACAGATAAGGTTGTGCAAACAATCTCGCTTTCACGACCGGGCGATCGCTATCGGGGTGCCATTCCCAACTCTCTGGCTTTCAGTTCCGATGAAAGAGCTTTGTTTGTCACTCTGGGTGGTGAAAATGCCGTCGCTGTTGTGGATCTAGGTCCACAGAAAGAGAAAGACAACGATAACGACAAGGAAAAAGGGTTGCTGGACGAGTTATTCAAGTTTGGCAAACCTGAGAAACCGGCCAAGGTTGTTGGACGGATTCCAACGGGTTGGTATCCCAACTCTGTGAGTCTCAATGCCAAAGGGAACCGACTCTATGTAGTGAATGCGAAAAGTAATGCAGGCCCTAACCCCAGCAATGGCCGTACAACTGCCGCAGGTCAGGCGCGGAATACGACCTTCCGGAACGAGTACAACTGGGCTTTAGAGAAGGCAGGTATCTCGACGATTCCCGTTCCCTCTAGCTTCAAGGTTCTCGATGCTCTGAGCCGTCTGGTGGATCTAAACAATGGGTTTGATCAGCGGGGCAAAGAAGACTTCATGATGAAGTTCTTAGGGCACAAGATCAAGCACGTTGTTTACGTGGTTAAAGAAAATCGTACCTATGACCAGATTCTGGGCGATCTGCCAGTAGGTAATGGAGATCCAGCATTGACCTTGCTGCCTCAGCCTATTTCTCCCAACCATCACAAACTGGCCCTGGATTACGTCACACTGGACAACTTCTATGACAGTGGTGAATCCAGCGGTGTGGGTTGGAACTGGTCAACCTATGCCGCTACCACGGATTACACCGAAAAGCATCAATCCGTCCTGTATGGAAATGCTGGGTTTAACGGCTTAACCTACGACTACGAAGGCACAACTCGGAACATCAATCCCGGCTTACCCCAAACCTCAAGTCAGCCCTCTCCGATTACTGTTCGAGTAACTGGACTGCTTGATCCGTCAGGACAGTCTTCCATTCTGCCCGGTAGCAAGGATGTGAATGGCCCGGCTGGCAGTGGCAATTGGAACCCGAATGTTGTTGGTGGCTACCTGTGGGATGCCGCCCTAAGAGCTGGTAAGACAGTTCGCAACTACGGATTTTACATCGATCTGGCTTACTATAATACTTCCTCTGGTCAGGTTGATCCGACCAAGCCCGATCCGGCCAACCCCCTCTATCTGCCCATCTCGCCGACTCCTTTTGCCAGCAAGATTCCTCAAGCCCCCCCAACCGTTCTGCTGGACAAGACTGATATTTACTTCCGGGGCTATGACATGAAGAATGCCGACATCTACTTATTTAACGAGTGGTTGCGGGATGTGAATGTCAATGGGTTGCCTAGCCTATCTCTGGTTCGGTTTCCCCACGACCACTTTGGTAACTTTGGTAATGCAGTTGCCGGATTAAGAACGGTTGAAACCCAGATGGCCGATAACGATTATGCCGTTGGGTTGCTGGTGGAAACCCTGAGTAAGCGTCCGGAATGGAAAGAAACGGCTGTCTTCATCATTGAGGATGACTGCCAGGATGGTCCTGACCATGTGGATTCTCATCGATCGATCGCCTATATCATCTCGCCCTACACCAAGCGGAAGGCAGTGGTCAGCACCCGGTACACAACCGTTGACTTCGTCCGAACCATAGAAGACCTACTGGGAATTGGCTATCTAGGTCTGAATGATGCCAACGCCAATCCCATGTCTGATGTCTTCACCAAGAATGCCAACCTGACACCTTATCAGTCGGTTGTCCCAGGCATTCTGTGTAAGGCTCCAGTTGATCCGGCGCTGGTTCCTGCCTGCCAGGATCCCAACGCACCTAAGACGGCGGCTGTGCAGTCTCGCCATGATGGCGACTGGTGGGCCAATGCAACACAGGAATTCTACTTTGGTGTAGAAGACAGATTGGATGAGGAAAAGTTCAATCGGGTGTTGTGGTCGGGTGTCAAGGGTGATGGTGCTCCTTACCCAACTGAGCGCAGTGGTCAAGACTTGAGCCAGGAACGGGAGAAGCTATTGGCCAATTGGCATAATAGCTAATTCGCAATAGGGTCACTTTTGGCGCAATCAAGGCTGCTAATCAAGTCAAGGTAGGGGTTGCATAACCCCTACCTTTGTAAAAACTCCCAGTTATCCTGGTGAATTATGCAAACGCACTTTTATCAGATTCTCCTTCTGACAGTGGTTTTTTCTGGATTCACTCATCAGAAATCCCTCAGCCTGCCTACGGTTTCTGCACCAGCTCCGCCTCTGGATGAGCAAAATCGAGACCTCAATCAACCGGTCTGTTACCTGCAGACCAGTAGTGGAACGATTGTGAATCTAGAACAACTGTGCGGCACAACCTTTAAGGATAGTCAAGGCAATCAACCCACCTCTAATAGGGTTCAATCTGCCAGCAGCGGATCTCCACCTGATAGCAACTTTAATCCAGGTGCTTTTGGAGCCAATAGAGCCTATGCCCAGGATGTTCCGCAGTGAGGAAGTATTACATGCAATGTCTGTACGGGGCTTTGTTGGTCGTTCTGAATAATTAAGGATGAATTAATATGTTGAAGCAAATTGCACAACTTGCAGTTTCAGGTCTCTTGTTGGGTACGATCGTCAGTTGCACAGCCAACCCGCCTGCTCAGGATAATGCCTCTCAACAGGCGAATGCCCAGGGCTCAACTGCTCCAAAAGGTCAGACCAAAAAGCTGACGGTTTACTCCGGGCGAGATGAGAAAATCATGGCTCCCCTGATTGAGAAGGCAAAACAGGACCTAAAAATGGACATCGAGGTCCGTTATGGAGATTCGACTGAATTGGCGATCGCGCTGACGGAAGAAGGGGCGAAAAGTCCAGCAGATGTCTTCTATTCCCAGGATTCTGGGGCCTTGGGTGCAGTGGCCAAAAATAACCTGACAGCGCAACTCCCTGATACCTTACTGAAACTGGTAGATGAGCAGTTTCGCTCCCCTGAGGGCAATTGGATCGGGATTTCTGGGCGGGCTCGTGTGATTGACTACAACACCAAACTCATTAAGCCCAGCGAACTCCCTGCCAGTGTGATGCAGTTAACCGATCCCAAGTGGCGCGGTAAAGTCGGTTGGGCTCCCACCAATGGGTCCTTCCAGACTTTTGTTAGCGCCATGCGAGTGCTGGAGGGAGAGACTAAAACCCTGGCATGGTTGAAGGCGATGAAGGCCAATGGTGCGAAGAGTTACGAGGGAAATACGGCCATTGTAGAAGCTCTGGGTCGAGGAGAAATTTCCCTGGGGCTTGTGAATAACTACTATCTATATCGCTTCAAAACTAAGGATGCCAACTTCCCCGTGGCCCTTCATCATACGCAGGGTGATGCAGGAGCGTTGATCAATGTGGCGGGTCTGGCTGTTTTGAAAACAACGGATCAATCCAGTGATGCTGAACAGTTTGTTGCCTATATGTTGAAGCCGGAAATCCAGCAATTTATTACACAACAGTTCTACGAGTATCCCCTGGTAAAAGGGATTCCAGTGGCCCAGCAGCAATTGCCCCTAGATCAGTTGAAAGCTCCTAAACTGGATTTGAAAAAATTGGATGACTTGAAAGGAACCCAAAAGTTGATTCAGGAAGCAGGTCTTTTGTAAGACTCAAGCTGTATAAATATGCTTTAAATTGTCATATTCCTGATCCTCTGCCTTCAGAAATCCACGAACGGTCCCGCAATGCACAAGCTCCCTCTATTTCTTGTGGCTACAGTAGCACTGCCTGCAGTAGCGATTATCTTGCCTCTTGCCTATTTGATTCTCCGCACGCTCAGCGTCAGTGGCGATCAATTAGTCGCGCTGATTCTGCGCCATCGCACGATCGAGATCATTCTGAATAGCGCTGGGCTGGCAATCATCACTCCTCTCTGTGCAACCTGCATTGCGGTGCCGATCGCGTTCCTGACCACAAGGACTGATTTACCCTGGCGACGATTCTGGTTAATTACCACGATTCTGCCTCTGGCAGTTCCGGATTATGTTATTTGCTTTGCCCTGATTGCAACTTTTGGGCCTAAAGGTAGCCTGCTGCAACACCTCGTCGAGCCTCTGGGGATTGAGGTTTTGCCAGAAATTTATGGCTGGCATGGGGCGATTCTGGCCCTAACGCTCATTACCTATCCCTATCTCCTCTTGAGCGTACAGGCGGGGTTGCAACGGATGAATCCTTCTCTGGAAGAAGCGGCGCAAAGTCTGGGCCATGGTCCTTATGCCCGCTTCTTTCGCATTATTCTGCCCCAACTCAGTCCCTTCCTGGCTACAGGGGGATTAATCGTCGCCATGTATGCCCTGCAGGATTTTAGTGCAGCCACATTGATGCGTTTTGATGCCTTTACGCGAGCTATCTTCATCCAGTACCGTTACACCTACGATCGCTACCAGCCCGCAGTGCTGGCTTTGCTCCTGGTGGGACTGATGATGTCATTTTTGTGGCTGGAACATCGGGTGCGATCGCGGGCCGCTTTTTTCACCCGAACGTCTACCCTCTGCTACACCCAGCCCCTGATTCACCTGGGATGTTGGAAACTGCCAGCTCTGCTATTTTGTTTGGTGGTTGTCCTGCTGGGTCTGGTTCTTCCCATAGGCGTAACCCTGTTCTGGTTTATTCAGGGCTTGACCCATCAGGGTTGGTCTTACGATATGTCTCCATTTTCTAAATTGATGGAACTGACCTGGCATTCGATTTGGGCAGCAGGCTGGGCAGCAGTTGTTTCCACCCTGTGCGGTCTGTCGGTGGGCATTCTGGCTGTGCGCTTCCCGCATGGGTTGACCACCCTGATCGAGCGTTGTAGCTACATTGGGTTTGGCTTGCCGGGGGTTGTCGTCGCTTTTTCGATCGTCTACTGGGGGGCAAACTATGCGCCGTCCTTTTACCAGACCCTGCCCATGCTAGTCTTCGCTTATCTGGTGATGTTTCTGCCCCAATCCGTGGGGACGATTCGCAGTTCTCTTTTACAGGTGAACCCACAACTGGAAGACTCAGCCCGCAGCCTGGGGAGGAATGCCTGGCAGACCTTCAAGGAAGTGACCTTACCGCTGATTGCGCCAGGAGTTTTGAGTGGTGCCGTGTTAGTATTTCTCACAGCCCTGAAGGAATTACCTGCAACCTTACTGCTAGCCCCGATCGGCTTTAATACCCTATCGGTCCACATTTGGAAATCAACGGAGAGCGTTTCTTACAGTGATGCGGCGGCTGGGGCACTGCTGATGCTCATGATTTCGCTGGGTCTAACCTTACCGCTGTTGTCTCAAAATAATTTGAAGGAATTACCTGCCGATACCATTCGATTAAGGGATTTTGATTAGGAGTGGCCTGGTGATTTTGCATCTAGAGAACATCATACTACAATACCCCCATACCGAAATTCCAGCAGTGGCAGGGGTGACCTTAACACTGGAAACGGGCACCATTATGGGATTGTTGGGGCCATCAGGTTGCGGCAAAACAACCTTGCTTAGGGTGATTGCCGGATTTGAGCGATCGCAGGCAGGTAGTGTGATGATTGCAGGGCGGCTGGTTGCGGGTCGAAATACCTGGATACCCGCTGAGCAACGCCAGGTTGGTGTGGTCTTTCAAGAGTATGCTTTGTTCCCCCATCTCACGATCGCTGAGAACATTGCCTTTGGGTTAAAAGCAGTCAGTCGGAGCAATCAGCAGCAAAGAGTGGCTCAACTGCTGGCAATCATTGAATTGGAAGGGCTAGAACACCGTTATCCCTATGAACTATCCGGTGGACAGCAGCAAAGAGTGGCCTTGGCTCGCGCTCTGGCTCCTCAACCCAGGTTGATTCTGTTAGACGAGCCCATGAGTAATCTGGATGTGCATGTCCGGTTGAGATTACGGGAAGAGTTGTTGGAGGTTCTCAAAACCACAGAAACTTCAGCCATTTTTGTCACCCATGACCAGCAGGAAGCATTGTCGATCGCAGATCAGATTGCAGTCATGCACCAGGGAAAGTTGGAGCAGATTGGCACCCCTGAAGAAATTTATACCCAGCCAGCTTCCCGTTTTGTGGCTGAGTTTGTAACTCAAGCTAATTTTATCTCGGCCTATCGCCATGGTGATTATTGGGAAACAGAAGTGGGTTGTTTTGATACCACCCTGCCCTGTTTAATTCATTCATCGATAAACTCTGGGGTTGCGGAGCTGGTCATTCGCGAGGAAGATTGGATTCTGCAACCAGATCCTGATGCATCAGTTATTGTCAGAACTCGACATTTTTTAGGCCGGGAATATCGCTACTGTTTGGAAACATTATCCGGCAGAAAAATATACGCCCGTACATCCCTTGACGTTGCTTTGTCCCCAACCACCCCAGTTCGGCTTCTAATTAACCGTTTATAAATAAATAACCTCAGAAGTTTGAGTCAAGGCATCCATCTGGCTCCAACTTTCCTCTTCCTGAAAGATTTTAGGAGGGAAATCAGGTTTACTCTCCCATTCCAGATTTGAAAAATTTTTCTGGATGATGCTGATTCTGCCAGAAATCTGGGTTCTATAAGTAGAATGCATCGCAATGAAATGTCACAAATGCCGGACATGTAGAGGAAAAGCTGTGAATCTAAGAAGCAAAATCATTTCCGGATACGTTTTGGCTCTGGGGATTGCTGTTATCGGAACTACTGCAGGCTTAGGGATCGGGAATCACTATGGCAGGCAAGCCATCGTAGCCAGAGAACAGGCTTCCAGCATTCAAAGGCTACTCAGTAACCTGGAGGTTGACATTTTGACAAATCGACCCGCAAAAGAGTTATCCCCCTACCTCCAGCAACAAGAGGCTTTTCGCCGCAACGCCACCGAAATTACTCAACGGCTGGCAAACATTGAAGCTTCTCTATCCAGACATAACGCCGCTCTCCCCTCTTCAACCCTGTCTGAGCTGCAACCGGCGCTGGAAAAGGGTGAAAAAACCGTGACCCAATACATGCAAAAATTTCAGACCAGTGTTGCCCAGATTGACCGGTTGATTGGTGCGGGGCAGATTGCAGAAGCCCGGCAGGTCTTACTGGCCCTGGTTGGCAGCCAGGAATTCTCCCAATTTATCGGGCTGGCAGACCAGTTAAGACGGTTCAATCCGGTTGTAGCCCAACAAGAAGATATGGCGAAAGCAGCCCTGGAGCGATCGGAAGTGCTGAGAAATCAGATCACAATCACGGGCTTACTGTTATCCATTGCGATCGCCGCTTTACTCTCTCTCTATCTCAGTCAGGCGATTACCCGTCCCATCAAGACCTTGACCCAAGTGGCACAACAGGTCACAGAGACATCCAACTTTGAGTTGCAGGTCCCCATCACCACGCAAGATGAGGTAGGCATCCTGACCCATTCCCTGAATCATCTGATTCAATCGGTCAGACAACTCCTCCAGGAAAAACAGGTGGCGGCAGCCCATCTGGTTCAAACCGAAAAAATGTCCAGCCTGGGACAACTGGTTGCCGGTGTTGCCCATGAAATCAATAATCCAGTTAACTTTATTCACGGCAATCTGGCCCATGCTGATGAATACACCCAGGATTTACTCGGATTGGTGCGTCTGTATCGACAGCATTACCCCGACCCACCGCTGCTGATTCAGGAGACGATCGAGGCGATTGATCTGGACTTCCTGACCGATGACTTGACCAAGCTCCTGGAATCCATGCGGGTTGGGACCGATCGGATTCACGAGATCGTGAAATCCCTGCGCAACTTCTCGCGTCTGGATGAAGCAGAGATCAAGGAAGTTAATTTGCATGAGGGTATTGATAATACGTTGACAATTTTGCATTATCGGTTGAAAGCAAGAGCCGATCGAGCAGGGATTCAGGTGATCAAAAACTATGGCGATTTGCCCTTGGTTGAGTGCTATGCAGGGCAGTTGAATCAGGTGTTTATGAATATCCTCTCCAACGCGATCGATGCCTTAGAGAGCCACCAGCCATCACCAGATTCTCCTCTCAAGATTCAAATTACAACTCAGGTGCTGGAGCAGGATTGGGCTTTAATTCAAATTACTGATAATGGTCCAGGCATGAATGAGAACGTTCGCACCCGGTTGTTCGATCCATTTTTCACCACGAAACCTGTCGGTAAGGGCACTGGATTGGGGCTATCGATCAGCCATCAGGTTGTCACGGAGAAGCACGGGGGTATTCTGGAATGTTACTCTGAACCCAATCAGGGCGCTGAATTCAGGATTAAAATTCCCATCCAGCAATTCCCTTCAGGTTCCAAACTGGTGGGCAGGGCACAACTTGCTTTACAGCCCGGTTGAGGGAATGTTTGAACCGCCCAGGTTCTGTGGCTTCAGCAACTCAGTTGCAGCTATTAGAACAAAATGGGCCTGTGCTGCTTCCAGACCAGGTTACTTGGTGGATGCTTCGAATTTGGTGGTCGGTTGATCCAAGCGGATGGCCTGTTCCAGAGCTGCCCTTTCCTGGGCTCGCTGGACGTAGGGTTGTAACTGTTCCGGGGTGCAGCCACAGAGAATACTCAAACTATCCGGTGTCATTCCCCGCATCAGCATCTCCACGCGCCAGGTCTGCTGAGCCTGTTCGAGTTCAGGGGGCTGTCCCATGGGAGTCCGGATCTCGGCAGTAATCTCCTGCCAGCGAAAACGCATCTCAACCTCAGACAGGGGATGGCCATTTTCATTAATAAAAAGAGCAGGTTGGCTGTCCTTACGGGTTTTGAGCCATTGGGTCAGGGGATTGTTCGGGTAGGAGCCATAGCGATATCCCATAATCCATTGGTTCAGGGGAACCTGGCGGATCGCCCCCTGGGAGATTTGCAGGACATGCTGTTGAGCATCATAAATCGCCTGTGATCGCTGGAGATTAGCCACCTCCCCCGCACTAAGACCTGTCCCAAACAGCACGTAAACCAGGGCATAGTTTTGGACTCCGGACTTACGGGCTTGTTGCAGGATCGCTCGCACCACTGGAGCAGGTAAATCCAGCACCTTGGACGCCAGATTGGCCTCCACCCGAAGCAACCCATTGGAGGGACGAGGCGCAAGATCGCTGGCTGCGTCAGGCAGAAATAGCAGCACCAGATCTTTAATGAACTCCTCCCGATTGGGCCAGAGATAATGAAATTCCGTCGTAAACTCAACCACGGCATAACCCAGCAAGAGCGTGTTGAGTAACCCAGCCAGTTTGGGGGCCGTCAAGGAAGACTGCACCTGATCCCTGGCCATCACAGTCGCCAGATATTGGGTCGTGTAGTGATGGATCTGGGTCAACCCACGCCCGATCGCCTCCCGATTCTCAACCGGATAGTGACCTGCCTCCCCCACCAGCGATCGGACAAATTCTGGGATTTGCTCCAGAGCCTGTAAATGGCCCTGGGCATAAGCCTGTAACGCGGGGGCATATCCAGTGATCTGATGGGCCTGCCTGCCCAGGGCTTCTCCCAATTGGGTAAACACTTCAGCTTCCTCCAGCACGGCAAGAAGCAAGCCATGCTTGCTCCCAAAACGGCGGAACAGGGTGACTTCATTCACTCCAGCCAGATCAGCAATCTGCCGAGTCGTTGTTTCTGTAACGCCCTGGCTAGCGAATAGCTGTAGTGCTGCCTCCACTAGCCGTTGTCGAGCAGATTTGTGTTGTGCGGCCATAGGAATAATTGCAAGTTGCACTTGCATTTTAGTTGAGAACTTGTTACGGTGGTCAATGTAAGTATTACTTGCATCCGATGTCATCTTCCGACGTCATGGATTGAGACTGGACGAACTGGAGATGGGGCAGCTCTGAATCAGGCAGTAACCAGGATGCAGGTTTTCAAATAAGGAAGGTTTATGACTTCAAATATCTCAAATACTGGTTCGACATCCTCTGAGTTGCCGCCTCTAGACTGGGTGAGTGTGGGCTTTTTTGGAGTTATTCACGCTATAGCGTTCACAGCTCCTCTGTTCTTTTCCTGGTCTGCTCTGGGAGTGATGGTTATCCTGCACTGGTTGTTTGGTAGTGTGGGGATCTGTCTGGCCTATCATCGGCTACTGACCCACCGGAGTCTCCAGGTGCCCCAGTGGTTAGAGTATATCCTGGCCACGATCGGGGCGATGGCGTTGCAGGGAGGTCCAATCTTCTGGGTTGCCGGACACCGTCAGCATCACTTGCATACGGAAGACAGGGATAAGGATCCCTATGCAGCCAGTCGGGGCTTCTGGTGGAGCCACATGCTCTGGCTGTTTTATCCTCGCCAGGAGTTTTTCGATCGAGAAACCTATCGCAAGTTCGCGCCTGATCTGGCCCGTGACCCCTATTATAACTGGCTCGATCGCTACTTCCTCTTACTGCAACTTCCCCTGGGTCTGCTGCTGTACGCCCTGGGAGGGTGGTCCTTTGTCATCTACGGCATGTTCCTGCGCGCCGTATCCCTCTGGCACAGTACCTGGCTGATTAACTCAGCCACCCATGCCTGGGGTAACCGCACTTTTCATGTCGAAGATAGCTCTCGCAATCTCTGGTGGGCTGCCATTCTGACCTATGGTGAAGGCTGGCACAATAATCACCATGCCTATCCCAATGTCGCCAAGGCTGGCTGGAAATGGTGGCAGTTGGATATGACCTGGTGGGTAATCAAGGGATTGGCTGTTATGGGGCTGGCTCGGCGCATTATTCTTCCCCCAACCGAAGCCATCAGCGAACTTTGACATTGCCTGGAATTCTGTGTCGCTGTGTGTCGCTTTATTGCCATTGACACACAAACCCACTGCAGAGAAACAGGCTCCGCTAAAATTCCTTCTGTCTCAATCTGATGGTTAAGGGGTGTCCCATGGGACACCCCTATCCTGGTTCTAATCAATTCTTAAAAGTTGATGGTTAAGGGGGAACTTGCCTTCCTCTCTAGGCCTATCAGTTATAACAATGCAGTAGAGAAGGGAAGCATGGGGGAATTTAAGCGTATTGGCATTCTGACCAGTGGAGGGGATTGTGCGGGTCTGAATGCGGTGATTCGGGCAGTCGTGTTGCGGGCTGTGGGGTCTTATAACTGGGAAGTTCTGGGAATTCGGCAGGCAACCCAGGGATTGATGGTGGATCCGCCTCAGGCAACCGTGCTGACGCCAGAGCGGGTGGATGCGTTATTGACGATCGGAGGGACCGTCCTAGGAACCACCAATAAGGGCAACCCCTTTGCCTTTCCCATGCCGGATGGCAGTCTTCTCGATCGCTCCCAGGAGATTATCAATGGCTACCGTAAGCTGGGTCTGGATGCCCTGATTGGGATTGGGGGCGACGGGAGCATGGCCATTTTGCAGCAACTGGCCCGTCAGGGCAACTGGAATCTGGTGGCCATTCCCAAAACTATTGATAACGATGTTGGGATCACAGAGCACTCGATCGGCTTTGATACGGCAGTGAATACGGCAACCGAAGCCCTGGACCGGCTACACTTTACAGCCGCCAGCCATAGTCGAGTCATGATCCTGGAGGTGATGGGGCGGGATGCGGGCCATATTGCCATCAGTGCCGGGATTGCCGGGGGGGCAGATGTGATTCTAATTCCGGAAATTCCCTACAGCCTGGAAAATGTTTGTGCCAAGGTTGCCGAACGCCAGGAGCAGGGCAAGAATTACTCCCTGGTGGTGATTTCGGAAGCGGTCCGGACGGAGGATGGGGAAGTGGTGACCAACACCAACCGTCTGGGCCAGTGCCGCCTTGGAGGGATTGGGGAATATCTGGCTGACCAGATCTCAGCTTGCAGTGGCGCAGAGACGCGGGTAACGGTCCTGGGGCATGTGCAGCGGGGTGGGGCTCCCTCGCCCCTGGATCGGCTGGTGGCTTCAGCCTTCGGGGTGGCTGCGGTCGATCTGATTGCAGAAGGCAAATATGATCATATGGTGACCTGGCAGAACCGGCAGGTGGTCAGTGTGCCAATTCAGGATGCGATCGCCCAGTATAGTGCGGTGGATCCGAAGGGAACATTGGTGAAAACGGCCAGAGGCATGGGAATCTACCTGGGGGATTGATCGAGAAGACTGTTGTCGGTCTCCCTTAAGCTTCGATAGACTCTGGACAGTACAAGATTGCTACGGGATCGACTATGACCCCTCCGCCTCCCCGCCGACCTCAGACCTTCCTGAATGCGGTCACCCAGGCAGTGCAGACCATGCAGGCCCGGATTGATTTTTCCAAACTGCGGTTGAAGCCTGGTGCCAGAGCGCCAGAACTATGGGTGCAGGAAGCGGATGCTCCCCAGGCCCAGGTGTATCCCCTCTTGGGCGATCGCTACACCCTGGGACGCAGCTCCAAATCCTGCGATATTGTGGTGCGGAACCCAGTGGTCAGCCAGGTTCACCTTTCCCTAGAGCGCGATCGACGGCGGCGCACCCCCTTCGTGATTCGGGATGAGCAGTCCACCAATGGGATTTATCGGGGCAAACGGCGGATTGCCAGTAAGGTGGTGCGTCATGGGGACATTTTCACCCTGGGACCACCGGAACTGGCTCAGGCCGTGCGTATCCAGTATGTCGATCCCCCACCCTGGTATAAACGGGCGATCCATTACGGGCTGTATGGGGTGTCAGGGCTGAGTGCGATCGTTGCGGTGCTGCTGCTGCTCGAATGGGGTAAAATCTCCGTCTATCCCCTGCCTACAACGGTGCAGGGACCCGTGGTGGTTTATTCTCGGGATCAAATTCCCTTGCGTCCCCCCCGCAATGATAGCCATCGGGAGATGGAAAAGCTCTCCGGCTACTCCCCTTACCTGCCAATGGCAGTGATCGCGTCGGAAGATACTCGGTTTTACTGGCATCTGGGGGTGGACCCGATCGGCATCCTGCGGGCTATGGTGACTAATATCACAACCAAAGAACTACGGGAGGGAGCCAGCACCCTGACCCAGCAGGTAGCCCGCAGCCTGTTCCGAGACTATGTGGGTACAGAGGATTCTGCTGGGCGCAAATTGCGAGAGGCCCTAGTGGCTCTGAAGCTGGAAATGCTCTATGGCAAGGACACGATTCTCCTGGCTTATCTGAATCGGGTCTACCTGGGCAGTGGCAATTATGGGTTTGAAGATGCGGCCCAGTATTACTTTGGCAAGTCTGCCAAGGACCTGGATATCTCAGAAGCGGCCACCCTGGCCGGAATCCTCCCCGCACCCAACACCTTCAATCCGATTCGAAATTACAATGCCGCGATCGAATACCGGGATCGGGTGATCAACCGGATGGCCGAGATGGGCATGATCACCCAGGAGGAAGCCCAGCGTGCCCGCCGCTCCCGGGTGGAGATCAATCCCAAAGCCCGCCAGGAACTGGAGAGCACGATCGCGCCCTACTTCTACGACTATGTTTTCGACGAGTTGCAGCAATTGCTGGGGGAGCAACTGGCTCGCGAAGGAAACTTTATTGTCGAAACCAGCCTGGACCCGAAATTTCAGAAACAGGCAGAAGCAGCTTTAGACAATACCGTAGCTTCAACTGGAGCCAGCTATAACTTTTCCCAGGGGGCGATCGTCACCCTCAACTTCAAAACGGGCGAAATCCTGGCCCTGGTGGGTGGGGTGAATTACAAGCAGAGCCAGTTTAACCGGGCAACCCAGGCCCAGCGTCAACCCGGCTCAACCTTCAAAATGTTCACCTATACGGCGGCCCTGGAACAGGGGGTTTCACCCAATGCCACCTATTCCTGTGCATCGATGACCTGGGAGGGACAATTTTTTGAGGGGTGTGGGTCAGGAACTGTTGACCTGACAACCGGGGTGGCCCGATCGATCAACATTGTGGCTCTGCGGGTTGCCCGTGAAATTGGCCTCGATCGGGTCATAGACATGGCTCACCGTTTGGGCATTCGCTCTAAGCTGAATCCGGTACCGGGGCTGACCCTGGGCCAGAGTGAAGTCACGGTGCTGGAACTCACAGGAGCCTATGGCACCCTGGCCAATAGTGGGGTAAGGCAAACTCCCCATGCGATCAGCCGGATTCTGGACAGTGGAGACTGTGCAGACCCCCAAAAGCCCAGCACCTGTCGGGTGATCTTCAGGCAGGATAATCAGGCAGGCCCCCCCGTGCTGCAACCGGAGATCGCAAACACCATGACGAACCTGTTACAGGGGGTGATCAGGGGGGGGACAGGTCGATCGGCCTACCTGGGTTTGGGAGAAGCGGGCAAAACCGGCACCACCAACGACAACGTGGACTTATGGTTTGTGGGTTATATTCCCAACCTGTCTCTGGTGACGGGCGTCTGGTTAGGTAATGATAACAATTCGCCCACCTCTGGCAGCAGTGCCCAGGCCGCCCAACTCTGGGGAGATTATATGGGTCGGGCGACTCGTTAAGGATGGGCAACTCGCAGAGGCGCGGAGAGGGCTTTCTTAGCCCTCCGGATCTTTGTGCCCCTGCAGTTCAGTCTCCACAATTTCTCTACATTTCATTGTTACGTTGACGGATGAAGCATAGAGTGATTTGCCTGCTCACATCCCGAACAAGACAATTCCATGAAGTTACCTCAACACCTCTTTTGCCAAAGGGTTGCCTGTTTTCACTTGCATTCTATTCTTGCCCGATCGATCCCATTGATTCTTCTTACCCTCATCCCCTCGATGGTATCGGGATGTGTAGGACCCTCCACAACCGTAAAGTCCCCACCCGTTTCCCAGGCAGAATCGGCCCAGGAGAAGCCTGTTTTGCGAATTGGGGTGTTGCCGACCCAGAGTAAAGCCGAGCAGTAAAAAATGATTGCCCCCCTAGATGCCTACCTGGAAAAGGCGTTGGGGCAACCGGTGGAGTTTCTGATCGCGACAAGCTACAAAGATGTCGTCGGTATGATGCTCAAGGGCAAAGTGGATAGGGCTTACAGCAACTGCGGATTCAACTAAACCTGGCAATGGAGGGCAGCAAATGAAAATTTCAACCAAGTTTCTGAGCGTTTCGGCAGCCTTGGTGGGAGCGATCTCCCTTTTATCCGGTGGTGGCACGCTCTGGAGCAACTATGCCGAAGGGATTGCTCTGAAAAAGTATACGCAAGCAAAACGCCGGATTGAATTAACTACCTTGGTGCAAAACCAGTTACTCAAAGAGATTCTCATCGTCAAAGACCATATCCTGTTCCGCAGTACCAGCTTAGAAAAAGAAGCGGAAGAAGATGTAAATTTAGATGCATTGCTAGAAGAATTAAAATCTCTAGTGCCCACTCCAGAAGTTGAGGCAATTTATCAGCGCGTTCAAAGCTTTGAGGACATCGAGGAAAACTTAATTGAGTCGATCAGCAAAAACTCGCCAGGCTCCGCCGCCACGATCCCCAATCTCCAGCAGGATTTCCGCACCATCAACAAGATTGAACGCGACATCAACTCCTTGTTAGAAAGACTAGAGGAGCAATCCAAGCAGCAGGTCGAGCAAAGCGAGCAAGCGTTGCAGCAGGTGCGCCAGATTAGTGCGAACCTCTCTTATATCACCATTGCGCTGCTGATCTTAATGGTGTTTGGTCTGTTTTGGCTGATTTTGCGCCCCATAGTTCAATCCCTCAAAAAACTTCAAGAAGGATCAGCGATCATTGGCTCAGGGGACTTGTCCTACCGACTAAATCTTCGTACCAAGGATGAGATCGAGCAACTGGCCAATGCCTTTAATCAGATGACGGCCAGGCTGGCAGAGTCCTATGTGGCCAGGGAAACCGCAGAGGTGGCTAACCTGGCCAAGAGTGAATTCCTGGCGAACATGAACCATGAATTGCGCACTCCCCTAAATGGTATTCTGGGCTACGCGCAAATCCTGCAGCGAGATCCGGAGACTACCCCCAAACAACTGAATGGGGTGAATGTGATCTACAAATGTGGTTCCCATCTGCTCACCCTGATCAACGACATCTTGGATCTATCCAAGCTGGAAGTGCAAAAAATGGAACTCTATCCCCAGGATTTCCATGTTGCAAACTTTCTCACCACAACCGTGGAAATTTGCCGCATTAGAGCCGAACAAAAAGGTGTTAAGTTTCAGTATCAGCCTTCTTCCCAACTCCCCACAGCTATCCATGCGGATGACAAACGTCTGCGTCAGGTTCTGCTCAATCTGCTCAGCAATGCGGTCAAGTTTACAGATGCCGGTACAGTGACCTTCCAGGTTGAGGTGATGGGCAAATCGAAGACTTCAGAATCGCAGCAGATGACTAGAATCCGTTTTCTAGTTAAGGATACAGGGATTGGAATTCCTTCAAATAAGTTGAAGACAATCTTTCTGCCCTTTGAACAGGCGAACAAGCGCGATCGCCAAACGGAAGGAACGGGCCTGGGTCTGGCCATCAGTCAACAAATTGTCCAAATGATGGGGAGTGAAATTCAGGTTCAGAGCACTCTGGGTCAGGGCAGTAGCTTCTGGTTTGAAGTGGATTTACCCAACGCCACGGATTGGGCAGTTCACTCGGAGTGGTCCCACAGCCGTATTGTTGGCTATCAGGGCGAACGACGCAAAATCCTGGTGGTGGATGATCATGAGGAAAACCGGCTGGTGGTGCTAAATATGCTGGAGCCCCTGGGGTTCAAAGTGGTTGAGGCGAATAACGGCCAGGCCGGATTCAACCAGGCGATCGAGATGCGCCCGGATTTGATCATCACCGATGTGGTCATGGCAGAAATGGATGGTCTGGAAATGACCCGGCGGTTGCGCCAAATCCCGGACTTTGCCCACCTGCCGATTATTGCCTCTCCGGCCAGCCTGTCTCAGGTGGATGTTCAGGACAGTTTGGATGCGGGTTGCAATAGTTTCTTTCCCAAGCCGATCGAGTTCATG
The DNA here is from genome assembly GCF_001939115.1 of Leptolyngbya sp. 'hensonii'. GTDB lineage: Bacteria > Cyanobacteriota > Cyanobacteriia. The sequence continues at coordinate 22,450 of NZ_MQTZ01000050.1, forward strand.
GGCTTGCTCGGTGAATTGCAACGGTATCTGGGGGTGCAATGGATTTATGAAACTGAGCAGGAACCCGCGATCGCCGCTGCAACCGAAACCCTGGAATGGGTAGTTCCACCTACCGCAGAACTGAAAGTGCTCCATGAAGCAGCCCAGGGAGGCTTTATGACGGATGTGCAGCAGGAGGCAAACCGGCTCAAACAACTGGCTCCCCAATATACCTCCTTTGCCAACAAAGTCCTGGAGTTGAGCCAGCAGTTCGATGACGAAGCAATTATAAATCTGATTGAGCAATACATCTAAGGAGGGCTTCTCTATGCCAGTTGATGCAACGACCCAAAGCACTATTCTTGTCGTGGATGATAACCCGACGAACATTCAAGTGTTGTTTGATGTGTTGAGCGAAAATGGTTATCGAGTTGCGATCGCGAAAAGTGGGGAAGCGGCACTCCAGCGCTTACAAGCCTATCAGCCTGACCTGATTTTGCTGGATGTGATGATGCCCGGCATCGACGGGTTTCAAACCTGTGAGCGGCTCAAGGCAGATCCCACCACCCAGGATATTCCGGTCATTTTCATGACGGCCCTCTCCGATGCCGTTGATAAGGTCAGAGGGCTCAGTCTGGGAGCCGTAGACTATATCACCAAACCCATTCAGCACGAGGAAGCTCTGGCCCGGATCCGGGTACATCTACAGTTGCGCACTTTGACTAAAACCCTGGAGGAACGGGTGGCTGAGCGCACGGCTGACCTGACCCAAACCTGTAATGTGCTGAGACAAACGCAGCTCCAACTGGTGCAAAGTGAGAAAATGTCGTCCTTGGGCCAACTGGTGGCTGGAATTGCCCATGAAATCAATAATCCCGTGAATTTCATTTACGGCAACCTGACTCCAGCTCAGGAACATGCCCGTGATCTATTCGCCCTGTTTGACCTCTACCAGGAATGCTATCCCCAACCTGAGGCTAAAATTCAAACCTGGATGGAAGAATACGATCTGGAATTCCTGCGGGAAGATTTGCCGAAGGTGCTCACGTCCATGCAGGTGGGGGCCGATCGCATTCGTCAGTTGGTGCTGTCCCTGCGAAATTTCTCCCGTCTGGATGAAGCGGAACTGAAGCCCGTGAATATCCATGAAGGCATCGACAGCACCCTGCTGATCCTGCAGTATCGCCTCAAGGCCAGACCTGACCACCCCGGTATTCAGGTGATCCGCAATTATGGGCAATTGCCTTCGGTGGAGTGTTTTTCCAGCCAGATGAATCAGGTGTTCATGAATATCCTCAGCAATGCGATCGATACCCTGGAAGAACGGGATCAACGCCGGAGTTATGCAGAGATCAAGGATAATCCCAGCATCATTCAGATTCGCACTGAGCTGTTACCCAATCACCAGATGGCGATCGCCATTGCAGATAATGGGGTAGGCATCAGTGAAGAGGTTCAATCCAGAATCTTTGATCCGTTTTTCACCACCAAACCGATCGGTAAGGGCACTGGGCTGGGGCTGTCCATCAGCCATCAGATTGTGACAGAGAAGCACCATGGCAAACTGTATTGTCATTCCACACCGGGTCAGGGCACAGAGTTTGTGATTGAGGTGCCCCTGTGTCAGGTTACCTGCCAGGTGGCTTAACCCATAAGTCTCCTTCTGGGGCGCAACCGCCGCTGCAGACAGTCATACGGGAGAATGTGTTCTAAGTTGAGCGTTGCCAGAGTATCATGCAACTACCGATTATGATTCCTTATTTCCCAACAGGTCTCATGACCAATGCCCCATTGATCATGAGCTGAGGTACAGTAAATTCAATAAAACTTGATACGGCGAATTTTGACTCAGAACACGACTTCCCTCCCATCAACTTTAATTGTTGCGGGCTTTCATGCCCTCTCCGATCCGCTGCGGTTGCAAGTGCTTGAACTGCTTCGCGATCGAGAACTGTGCGTTTGCGACCTCTGTGAGGCCCTGACCGTGACCCAATCGAAGCTTTCTTTCCATCTCAAGACTTTGAAAGCCGCCCAGTTGGTACAATCCCGCCAGGAAGGTCGCTGGATCTACTATCGCCTCAATTTGCCCCAATTTGTAGAACTGGAGCAGTATCTAGCCGAGTATCGCCGCTTCAGCCAGATACTCCCGGCCCGGATCTGCCGTAAAGATCGGTAATCCATCAATTTTTCTTAATCTATCTTATTGAGCTTGCCAACTTTATGGCTTGACAAATCAACTTAATTTGAAATGATAAGAAAGTCCTCTGATTGATCTTCATCGGGTTGGCCTTTTTATGATGGTTGTAAAATTACGCCCAGGATTTGGGACAGTTTCGGTCTGTCTGGTCATCGTTGCTTTGGGGCTGACGGCTTGTGGTGGACAAAATGATCCAAACCGCAGGACCCAGAATTCCCCAGAATCAGAAGTGACTCGATCGGCAGAGTCCCGTGGAAAAATTTTGATTGACGGGTCCAGTACGGTCTATCCCATCTCCAACGAGATCGCAAAGGAATATCTCAAAACGAGTGCCAAGGCAGTTGGGATTGAGGTCAAATTCTCCGGCACTTCGGGCGGATTCAAAAAGTTTTGTGCTGGTGAGATAGACATCAGCAATGCCTCCCGGCCAATTCTGTCGGCAGAGGTGGCTGCCTGTGTTAAATCTGGTGTGGCTTTCATTGAACTGCCGGTTGCCTTTGATGCTTTGACGATCGTGGTTAATCCCCAAAACACCTGGGCTCAAGACCTGACGATGGCCGAGCTGAAAAAAATGTGGGAGCCCGCAGCCGAGGGCAAGATCAAGAGCTGGAAGCAGATCCGGGAATCCTTTCCAGATCAGCCCCTGAAATTGTTTGGGGCAGGGAAAGATTCGGGTACTTTTGACTATTTCAACGACGTAACTAACGGGGATGCCAGTGCCAGCCGCAGCGATTACTCTGGCAGCGAAGATGACGCCGACACCGTCAGAGGGGTGGAAAGCGATAAGGGAGCGCTTGGTTATTTTGGGTTTGCCTACTACGAGGAAAACCAGGCTCGATTGAAGGCGCTGGCGATCGATAACGGTAAGGGGGCTGTTTTGCCTTCCCGTGAAGCTGTGGAAAAAGCAACCTATCAGCCCTTCTCCCGCCCCCTCTTCATTTATGTCAATGCCAAGACTGCTCAAGACAATCCAGAGCTGAAGGCTTTTGTAGAGTACTACCTGTCCCATGCTGGACGAGCCTCCAAGACCGTTGGTTATATTCCCCTACCCAACGAAGCCTATCGCCTCGCGACGGCTCAATTCACGCGAGGTAAGGTTGGCACTGTATTTGAGGGAGTACCCCAACCCAATGTCACCCTGGCGGAATTGCTGCGGAGACAGGCTGTGTTTGAAGCATCAGGGGTCAAAACTCAACCGTAATTGAGCCATCGCTGTTACGAATCTTTTCTGAAGTTCACTAAGTTATCGATGTCGCAACAACTTCCTGTCAAGCAACTGTCCTTCCTGGACCGATTTCTCACCCTGTGGATTTTCCTGGCCATGGCGATCGGGGTGGGAATCGGTTATTTCTATCCGGCTGTGGATGCCGTCATCAATCAGTTTCAAGTTGGGACCACCAATATCCCGATCGCGATCGGGCTGATTCTGATGATGTATCCGCCTCTGGCGAAGGTGCGCTACGAAGAACTGGGGGATGTTTTCCGCAATGGCAAAATCCTGGGTCTGTCCCTGGTGCAGAACTGGATCATCGGCCCCGCCCTCATGTTTTTGCTAGCCATCACCTTTTTGCACAACTATCCGGAATATATGGTGGGGCTGATTCTGATTGGATTAGCCCGTTGCATTGCCATGGTGGTGGTCTGGAGTGATCTGGCGCAGGGCAATACAGAATATACGGCTGGTCTGGTGGCGTTTAACAGCATCTTCCAGGTGATTTTCTATAGTCCCTATGCTTGGTTCTTCCTGGCAGTTCTCCCGCCCCTGTTTGGGCTGAAAAGCAGTGTGGTCAACATCAGCATTGCAGAGATTGCCCAGAGTGTCTTCATCTACTTGGGGATTCCGTTCCTGGCTGGTTTTTTTACCCGCTTTTTCCTAGTGAAAGTGAAGAGCAGACAGTGGTATCACGAGGAGTTCATTCCTAAAATTAGCCCCATCACCCTGATTGCGTTGCTGTTCACGATCGTAGTCATGTTCAGCCTGAAAGGAAGCCTGATCGTCCAGATTCCTCTGGATGTGGTGCGGATTGCAATACCGCTGATCATCTATTTCTTCATCATGTTTCTGGTCAGTTTTTACATGGCCTGGCGGATTAAAACAGACTATTCCAGGGCTGCCAGTGTGGCATTTACAGCAGCAGGTAATAATTTTGAACTGGCCATTGCAGTCGCGGTAGCTGTATTTGGCATTAATTCAGGGGCTGCATTTGCAGCAGTAGTGGGTCCTCTGGTGGAGGTACCTGTGCTGATCAGTTTGGTGAATGTGGCTTTCTGGCTTCAACGCCGCTATTTCCCAGACGTGGAATCAAAAATATTGTAATTGCATCCAGGATGGAAACCGATGAAGCGGATCATGTTTGTCTGTAAAAAGAACTCGGCCCGGTCCCAGATGGCAGAGGGGTTTGCCAGACATCTGGGTACTGGCAAGGTTGAGGTGACCAGTTCCGGGTTGGAAGCCAGTCAGGTGCGCCCAGAAGCGATCGCAACGATGGAGGAGGCCGGGGTGGATATCCGTCAACAGACCTCAAAGGCTTTGAGTGACTTCAATCCCGAAGATTTTGATGTGGTCATTTCTCTCTGTGGCTGCGGCGTGAATTTGCCTCCAGAGTGGTTAACTCGCGAGGAATTCGAGGATTGGCAACTGGATGATCCCGCCGAGCAGCCAGAAATTTTTCCGCGCATCCGGGATGAAATCAGAGCACGGGTGACCCAACTGATTGCCAGACTGGAAGCAGTATCAGGAAGTTAGATCAGCCGATGGACATCGAACAACCTCAGCCGATTCGGGAGAATTTGTGGTGGGTGATTCCAACCCAACTGGCAGGGGTGAGAAAGCCAGCACCAGAGGAAATTCCAGACCTGCAAGCCGCAGGCATAGGGGCGATCGTCTCTGTCATGGATGATCCGTCTAACCTGGATTTGTACGAACAGGCTGGTATGCCCCATCTCTGGCTCCCCACCAAAGGTGGAACGGCTCCAAGCCTGGAACAGGTTCAAGCCCTACAAACCTTTGTGGACGATCAGCATCGCCTCGGCTACGGGGTAGTAGTCCATTGCACCAGTGGCAGACGCCGCACCGGAACGATGCTTGCAGCCTATCTGATTCAAGCTGGCCGATCCTATGAAGATAGTCTTCAGATCATTCTGAAGGCCAATCCTCAAGTTGAGTTGCGATCGGCCCAAACTGCTTTCTTGCAAGATCTGGCGACCCATTCAGCCCTATAGTCATGACTCGTTTCGATCATCCGCCTCGAATTTTGTTTTTGTATGGTTCATTGCGGGAGCGATCTTACAGCCGATTATTGGCTGAAGAAGCAGCCCGAATTATCCAGGAATTTGGCGCAGAGGTGAAGTTCTTTGACCCCCGCGAGCTTCCCCTCTATGCCAGCGTCCCTGACACCCATCCCAAAGTGCAGGAATTGCGCGAGTTAAGCCAGTGGTCGGAAGGACAGGTCTGGTCCAGCCCTGAACTGCATGGCCAGGTTTCAGGGGTGCTGAAAAACCAGATTGATTGGATTCCGCTCAGTATCGGAGCTGTGAGACCGACTCAAGGTAAGACCCTGGCTGTGATGCAGGTCAGTGGGGGCTCCCAGTCCTTTAATGCTGTGAATACCCTACGCCTTCTGGGGCGCTGGATGCGAATGTTTACCATTCCCAACCAATCTTCTGTCGCCAAGGCTTACCAGGAGTTCAACGAAGATGGCACGATGAAGGAATCTTCCTATCGTGATCGAGTTATTGATGTGATGGAAGAGCTGTACAAATTTACCCTGCTGTTACGAGACAAGGTGGACTATTTGACCGATCGCTACAGCGAACGGAAGGAAAAATATCCTGAGCAGGGAATAGAGCCAATCAAATTGATGTAACGGGGTGCCTCAAGCAGCCTTGCTCACGCTCCTGATTCTCCTGATTCATTCCTTCATTCAGCAACGCCGATTTTGCTAGTGTTGATGAGCCATTCCTTTACCCTAGCCGCACAACTGACCCGTTAGCTGGCTACCATTACGCTGATACTCTGATCGGGTTGCCAGTCAGAGCCTATTTGTGAGTCTGGGCAAAGTGAGGCACACTAAACTTTCGACGGTAGTCTCCTGGCGTAATCCCTGTGATTCGTTTGAATAATCGTCGGAACGAGGCTGCATCTTCATAACCAACGCTCCAACTAATTTGATCAATCGATGCATTCGTTCTCTCCAATCGGCGTTTTGCATCCTCAACTCGCAGATGTTGAACGTAAGCGATCGGGGAATAGCCTGTTGCCTTACTAAAACGCCGTTTGAAGCTACGTTCTGGAATACCTGATTGCTTTACGACTTCAGTGATTGGAGCGGCGATCGAAAAATACTCTGCCAGCCAGACTTGAGCGTCTCGAATGACGGCATCTTCGTGATCCATAGGCAGATCAAACACCAGATAGGGAGCCTGTCCATCACTATGCCATTGCAGAGCAAAGAACTTAGACACGGCTTGGGCTGCGGTAGGACCGACATACCGTACAACCAGGTAGAGTACAAGGTCGTACCACGATGCAGACGCTCCTGACATGACAAACTGGTCATGATCTCCAGCAATGACTAAGATTTTTTCAAGCCGCAGATGGACTTGGGGAAAATTTTGCCTAAACGTAGAAGCAAAGGCCCAATGCATGGTTACCTCTCTACCATCCAGTAACCCGGTTTCAGCGAGCAACAATACACCGGAACAAGCCGAACACAAAGTTGCGCCCTGCGAATGCCTCTCCCGTAACCACTGAACCATGCCAGGATAACGTCCCGTTTTCCATTCCCCATGCTCAACCATGACAGAAGGGACAATCACGATGTCGGTAGAAGTAACATCTGTGAACGGACGTTGAGCATTAAGAGCCAATCCACTGGCAGTGATCATTTCTTCATGCGTTGGTGCCACAATCTCGACTTGAAAGGGAGGCGTCTTGGGCAGCGTGTCGTCATAAGTACTCAGTAAGGAAAATGAATTCAGCACATCATAAATGCCACTCAAGGTTGAAAACATGGAATCGGGAATCGCCACGATACTGACATGAGTGCTCTTCATCTTCCTCGCTCCGATGATGTTTATGGCTCTGGCATAAATGAACCGGATATGGCTATTTTGCCACTCGATCCAGGGCTTCACAAGCGACACACTAAGAATGTAATGAGCAGGATGCTGCTGCATTCAGGCTTCATCCAGAAGAATATAAGTCTTGAAGGATACCCATATGACTGTCACCGAAAAAAAGATCAATGAACAAAAACTGAATCAATTTCTTGAGCGTGTGGTCAGCGATCTCGCTGCTTCGTCTGGCGGTGTGATGGTCAGCCTTGGCAACAAGCTGGGGCTTTATAAAGCAATGGCTGGGGCAGGTCCTTTAAGTTCCACAGAACTCGCCCATCGCGCCAACTGTGCTGAGCGTTACGTGCGGGAATGGCTTAATAGCCAAGCGGCTGGAGGGTATGTCATTTATCATCCGTCCAGCAACACCTACGAACTAACGCCAGAACAAGCCATGGTACTGGCCCATGAGGACAGCCCGGTGTTCATGCCGCCTGCGTGGGAAGTTTCTGCTTCCATGTGGCTCGATGAGGAGAAAACTATCCATGCCTTCAAAACAGGTGCTGGTGTTAGCTGGGGTGACCACCATAGTCGTCTGTTTTGTGGAGTGGCAGCGTTTTACCGCAATGGTTATCGAAGCAGTTTGGTGTCACAGTGGCTGCCTGCCCTAACCGGCGTGGAAGCAAAACTGAAAGCGGGTGCGAAGGTTGCTGATGTCGGTTGCGGTTATGGTCATTCCACGCTGCTGATGGCAAAAGCCTATCCTCAGTCGCGCTTTTGGGGATTCGATTACCATGCTGAATCCATCCATGCCGCCCGAGCTCAAGCTCAACAGGAGGGTTTAACCGATCGAGTTACCTTCGAGGTAGCATCTGCACAGGGATACCTTAAACAAGGTTTTGACTTGATCTGCTTCTTTGATTGCTTACACGATCTGGGCGACCCGGTGGGGGCCGCGAAATATGCGGCTCAATCCCTTGCTCCCGATGGTACGGTCATGCTGGTTGAACCGTTTGCCAACGATCGGGTCGAGGATAATCTAAACCCGGTTGGTCGCCTCTACTATGCAGGCTCTACAACGATCTGTTGTGCCCACTCTCTCTCGGAAGACATGGGACTTGCCTTAGGCGCACAAGCAGGTGAGGGACGGCTAGCACAGGTCTTTAAGGAGGCTGGCTTTACAACGTTTCGACGCGCCACTGAAACCCCTTTTAACCTGATCCTAGAAGCCCGCTTATAGACAATGCGAGGATGAACCAAGAGACTTACCAGCCCAATTTTGGCAGGCCCCCCGCCTGAAATTGGGTTGTTTATTTTCGAGAAAGGCTAATGTTCAAAAGCAACGTCACTCCACAAACAAAGAAGGGCGGCGAATCACAAACAGATCAGTAAGCCAATATGCCCAAGGATTGTGGATTCAATAACTCCGAGATTTTCAGCCCTCACCCTAGCCCTCTCCCAAAGGAGAGGGAACAAGGGTTTTAGCTCCCTTCTCCTGGGGGAGAAGGGTTGGGGATGAGGGTAATTCATATTTGCATTCAGCAAAGCCGGAATTACTTCTGGAGCAACAGCAACCGCAAGGGATCGAGACGAAGCGACCAGGGAAACGGATGATCCTTCAGGGTATACCACTTCTCTTTGAAGACTTCTGCCTGGAGATGGTAATCCTGATGATGCTGGGCAGGATGGTTGAGCTTCAAAAACAACGTCATCCGATGGGGGGTCTCACTGGTTTTAACCAGCCAGCAAGGAAATGTATTTTCTTGCTGAGTATCCTCCACAAACATCAATTGATGAGCGCGAATCCCCACAAAATCTGGGGGAGATGTCAGAGGTTCCAGTAGCTGTAACCGCACACCCCAATCCACTGCTTCGATCTGGTTAACTGCCACAGGAATTGCCTGGGAAAAATTCTTGCAACCTGTCAATTGGGCCACACCATAAGTACCGGGATGCTCGAAGATATCCTGCTTGGAACCTGCCGCGATCGGCCTTCCCTGTTCCAGGACCAACAGATCCTGACAGACCCGATAGGCTTCCTCCAGATTGTGAGTCACAAACAATGTTGTTCCGGCATAGGTTTCAAGCTGCGTCACCAGTTCCTGTTCGATCTGACTCCGCAGATGGGTATCCAGAGCCGAAAAGGGCTCATCCAGGAGCAGGGCTTCTGGATGGCTGGCCAAAGCCCTAGCCAGGGCCACCCGCTGCTGTTGCCCCCCAGAGAGTTGATGGGGATAGCGATCGCCCAACCCTGGCAACTGCACGGTCACCAATTGTGCTTCCACCCGCTGTCGAATCCCCTGCTTGGACAGCCCTCTGGGTAAACCAAAGGCAATGTTTTGAGCCACGGTCATGTGGGGAAAGAGGGCATAGTTCTGCACCAGAAAACCAATCCGGCGATCGCGGCTGGGGAGATTAATCTTCTGCTTTGAGTCAAATAATACCCGCCCATTCAACACAATCCGTCCCTCGCTGGGGGTTTCAATCCCGGCAATGCACTTGAGAATCACACTCTTGCCAGATCCGGAGGAACCCAGCAGTCCCAGAGTTGCACCAGCGGTGTTGAAGCTGGCCTGCAGGCGAAAGCTGGCAAAGGCTTTTGCGACTTCGACATGAAGACCTATGGAGGAGCCAGGCAGGACTGGATCGGCAGCCTGGAGCGTCCATGGCTGGGAGGGCGATGTTCCGATCGGGGACTGGCCCGAATGAGATTGGTGACGATCGCGCCCCTCCTGCCAGAGGTTCGTCAAGAAAATTCCCGATAACGAGAGGCCCATAATCACCAGGGACCAGAACCAGGCTTCGTGAGGGGCTCCGGCTTCGACTGCAAAGTAAATGGCCATGGGAATGGTCTGGGTTTGCCCTGGAATATTCCCTGCCAGCATCAGGGTTGCGCCAAACTCCCCCAGAGCCCGGGCAAAGGCCAGGGTAGTGCCTGCCAGAATACCGGGAAAGGCCAGGGGCAACAGAATCCGCCAGAAAACTCTCCACTCGGAAGCCCCCAGGGTACGGGCCACCCCCAACAAATTACCGTCAATTTGCTCGAAAGCCCCCAACACAGTCCGATACATTAGGGGGAAGGAAACCACCAAGGCCGTAATCACGCCCCCATACCAGGTGAAGACGACAGAAAAGCCAAGGGAGCGGGTCAACTGGCCGATCGGCCCATTCCGGCCAAACAGTAGCAATAGCAGGAAGCCAACTACGGTGGGGGGCAGGATCAGGGGTGAGACGAAAATGCCTTCGATCAAGGCCCTGCCTTTCCCCCGATAGCCCCGCATCCAGTAGGCTGCTGCAATCCCAGCAAAAAAGGTCAACCCAGTCCCTAGCAGGGCAACTTTGAGGGAAATCCAGAGGGGGGATAGATCAGCAGGCATGGGGATAGATTAGTTCTTCTTAAACTTAAACACAGGACCAAATCCATACTTGCGGAAAATGGACTTCGCTTCTGTGCTAAACAGGAAGTTTTCAAAATCTTTAGCGGCATCCACCGCTTTGCTGTCTTTCAAGACCGCGATCGGGTAGACGATCGGGGAGTGCAATTTATCCGAAGCCGTTTCCATGATCCGGACATTGGTGGAAGTTTTGGCATCGGTAGTGTAGACCACACCGGCATCCGCATTGCCACTTTCAACTGCCGTCAGTACCTGACGCACATTGTTGGCAAAGACCAATTTAGATTTAATCTGATCCAGAATGCCCAGCTTCTTAAAGACCTCCTCGGCATACTGTCCGGCAGGCACCGTGCGGGGCTCTCCGACGACAATCCGCTGCACTTTGGCATCCGTCAATTGTTTGAAGCTGGTAATGCCGGTGGAATGATTCGGCACAATCAGAACCAGGCGGTTAGAGGCCAGATCCCTCCGGGTGCCAGGAACGAGCAGGTTCTTCTGCTCCAGGGCATCCATCTGTTTCTGGGCAGCAGAGATAAAAATATCCACTGGAGCCCCCTGTTCAATCTGCTGCTGCAACGCACCGGAGGCTCCCAGGTTATAGGCGATCGTGACATTGGGTTTCAGCTTCTGGTACAGGGGCTTGATGTCCTCTAGGGCATCTTTCAGACTGATCGCTGCTGAGACCAGCACTTTCGGATGGGCTTGGGCCGTGGCAGGGGACGGAGTGAAGCATCGGATCCCCAGAGCAAACAGCAGGGTCGTGAATGCAAGGCTGAGGTAGGCAAGAATGCGTCGTCTATTCATGGAAGTGAAAACTGTATCGAAATAGGTTCAGGTTGGTATGATCTTACCAGCCCCACCAAAGTTACCCGACTAAATTGGTAATGAATTGGTAACTTTACACCGGGATCAGGGATACCAACCCAGCGGGCGGATGGCAGCCAAGTTTTTAGAGGCAAATACCAGAGCCTCTTCCCAAAAGAAATTGGCTTTGCTGAATGCAAAATATGAATTACCCTCATCCCCAACCCTTCTCCCGCAGGAGAAGGGAGCTAAAACTCTTGTTCCCTCTCCTTTGGGAGAGGGCTAGGGTGAGGGCTGCATAAGGCTCAAGCACGAAAATCATCCTTCTATTCAGCAACGCCCTCTCAGGAACCCGGTTTTTTCTGGTCCCAGTTGGGGGCATTGAACCCATCAACCTCACACAGCGCCTGTATCCCATCAGGATGCCACCAGAGGTATTGCACATCCCGCTTGTGCGGTAGGATCATAGCCAAACACTCACGTAAAACAGCCAATTGAATTGGTTATAGTTTGGTATCGATATGCCCAGAAAAGAACAAGGATGGGTCACCTTTCAAACTTCTGAAGAAGAACGTCGGATCCTAGAAGCATTTTGCCAGCAATCACAGCGGACCAAGACGGAGATTCTCCGTGAGCTGGTACGGAGTCTGAATCAGGAGCATCAGTCTACGGAAGAACAACTCCCTGCAGTATCCTCTCCAATGTCCCCGCTTCCGTTTGAGGATAAGCACACCGACCTGGAAGCTGCCCCCACTAAAAGACCCCTGAAGGTTAGCTCCCGGAATATTTTGAAGGGTGTAGTCACACAGGTGATTACCGGATCGGTCAACAGCGAGGTCACCCTGGAGATTGTCCACCGGGTACAACTGACTTCCATCATCACCAAAACTTCTGCGGAGCAACTGGGGTTGGCAGCAGGGAAGGAGGCTTATGCCGTGATTAAGTCTTCGGATGTGGTGATCGCAATGGATTAAAGCCCCTGAAACCTATTGCACAGGCTGACTGGGATCTTGAAGCCACACGACAATGATGCTTCCGGTCAGATCTTTGGTGGGGATTAGATTAAAGTACCAGGTTGCATGATCCTGTTTCACCTCGTAGACCGTTCCACCTCCGTAAGTCCCCTTCTCTGCTACCTGAAACTGGCTCTGTTGCCCCTGGGTAACCAGAATGTCTACATAAACCTGCATGGGAGTCTTGGCCTCAATCCAGGTTGTTCTGAGAATTGTGGGTTGGAGCTTGGGTTGCTGGCCTGCTTGCAAGCTATCGGGTGCAAAGAAGAGGGTTGGATTTGCAAATAGGTCAGGAGAGGCTGATATTTCATCAGGCGGCTCACTTGAAGTTGCCAACTGGCTGAACAATTTTTCCACACCATTGCCGGACAAGGGTTCAGGAGTTGCAACTGGGGTAAGGGCAGGAGAGGGGACCCAAGCAGGCGTTGGGCTAGTCGCAGTTGGACTGGTTACAACTGGGGGGTGCTGTGCTACTTGCTGTGTTGCAAAAATAGGTGGGGGATTGAGCGTTGGGGAGGCGACAGGTAGAGATTGCGCGATCGGAGTTGTAGGACGTATGCCAGTCTGGGAAAGACCTTGCTTCTTAGGCGTAACCAGAGCAACCAATTTCACCTGGTGAAGTTTCCGGGAATTGGAGAATTGGGGCGATTGGGGCTTTGGGTTGAGATCCTGAGAAATTGGGATGAGCAAAACCAGCAGATGTGCTCCTAGAGAGCAACATAGAATCGGTCGGAGGAAAAATTTTAACCTAATGAATAAGCTTCTCTTCATTATGGCTGGAGATTACCATACCAACTAAGTTAGCATCTCCTCCTCCTGGGTTGGTATTGAATGCAACTGTAATTCTAATTGGCTTTGTGTTATAGTCAGCGGTCGCCTCTTGAAACAGGTAGAGGATTGAGCGATAGACTACTCCTTTATCCACCCTAGTGGTCAGTCAATCAATGATTGACGGGCAGCCACAATCCAGGTTGTTGATTGGGGTTAAATTTTGCGGGTCTTCGACCTGTCAAAATTTTCTTGACGGAACACTAGTCTCCTGAGGGAAGGGATGGGAGAGGATAGAAGGGGCAGTCCAAATGTTTGACTGTTTTGCTCATCACGAAAGGTTGCAATTTAGGAGAAAATCATGAAAGTTAGTGCACGTAACGCCCTGAAGGGAACTGTGAAGTCTGTGGTGACAGGGGTTGTCAATGACGAGGTGACCGTGGAAATTGCTCCCGGTGTGGAAGTTGTGGCTATGATCACCAAGACTTCGGCTGAGAACTTAAGTCTGGCAGTTGGCAAGGAAGTGTACACGGTCATCAAAGCCTCAGATGTAATGATTGCTATCGATTAAATTCTTCGATCGCTATAATTGCCCCCAATACCCCCAATCAGAATGTACGTCACCTGACTGGGGGTTAGTTTTGACCAGCAATATCTTTATATGCTTGATCAGTCCGGTTGGTAACAAAACTAGCAGATTTATTGGCTAACTTTTTGCATCCTAAATTGTAGGAGATAGTAGCAGTTCTGTTTCAGTTGTGAGAGACCAGAGGAGCTTGAGCCTATGGGTTTGTGTCAAGCCTCTCTCACAAATAGTTCAGAACTGCGATCTTGATCTGCCTATGCTATCCCAATCTGCCAAACTCAAGTCTTGGAGCAATAACCATGAACTCCTCCAATTTGCCTGCAGATGATCAAGCACCGCCCCCTTCCCCAGCCGATCGATTGCTACAGTTGGAGTTACAAGAAGGGATCGGAAAGCTGTTTTATGCATCCTGCGACCCAACCACCCATGATCTGCTGTCAAAGTGTCAGTGGGGCTTCAGGGCTTCCAATACAGGGCTAACGTTAGAAATCTGCTGTTCTGATGCTGGAATCTATCAGACTATTCACCAAATGAAAACGCAGATGATCCAGGTTCTGAAAGCGTTGTTCATTGAGGATCCCCAAATCCATATTGATCTCCCAGCGCAACCAGCAGCACCCATAGCACCAACTCCTGCCTTTTTTCAAGCTACAATTTCCTGTTCCTTAGCGGAGCAAATTACCTATCGGGATCAGGATATTCATCAAGTTCCGCTGGCCAAAGATCAGCGAGGACAATTCTCGTTAATTTGCATTTCCGCTGGGGACGATATTCCCACCCATTCGACCACACAAGGGACTGCGATTTACGTTCTGGAAGGGCAGGGCAAGCTGGAGCAGGGGGGGCAGCCCATCTCGCTGCAACCTGGGAGCTTTGCCTATGTTCCCCCTAAAACAACCCATACCTTGAAGGCGATCGAAAACCTGGCTTTGCTGTGTGCCTGGATTTAGGCGATTGCGGGTGCAAGAACCAAAGGTCAGACTGCTCACAGCACCATCCACAGGATTTAGACATGCTGGCTTGAAAATATTCGTACCCTGACCCAAATAAATTTTGAGAGGCCGACTGTAAGCAGACCCCAGTTTGCGAGTACATGCTTAATGTTCAGGACTCACTGAAAATCCTGATGTGGTATCAATGAGCTGTTAGTCGGAAAAGTCTGACTGAATGGGCATTTACGCCTTCTAAAATTCATCTCTCGATCGCCCCAGAACAGCGTGAATGACAGCAACAGTCAAGTCAATCTGAATTGTATTGAGAGGTTGGTATCATGGTTACGAGTCCGACAAAATTGAGTGGATTCACCACCCAGATTCATGATCACATTGCGTACATTGAAGCAGGGGTATACCGTAAAATTATTGCTAAGGATGGGCAACGTCAGGCTGTTTTGGTCTGTCTTAAAGCAGGCACTTATTTGAGCAAACATACCTCATCCCACGATGGGTTTATGATTGTAATTGAAGGCCAGGGAACCTTCACCCTGGAGGGAGAAGAAACTACCCTGGAAGCAGGTGTGTTTATTTCCCTACCAGCCAACACAGCTCATGCTATCCATGCGATCGCCAATTTGGCCTTTCTCAAAGTGGTGGATAGTCACAATGACTGTCAGGAGCATCCCCCATCTGCAGAGGGTAGCCCCTAATTGAGTGACCTTCATGCAGCCTCTTTTACGAGTTTACAGTCCTGCTCCCTCAGCGGAGTCGTTCACAAAGTGTCCCCCCAGGGGATAGGGAGCAGGAAGAGAGGGTAGGAATGCAAAATATTTTGGCTGCAACCACATTAGGATTCAGACCTCTGACTGCTCGAAGAAGTCAGTGATCTGTGTTAAAGACGTTATGTCCACTTTGCTCTGGGAATAAGGAAGATCGCCCTGTCCCCCGGAGTACGCACTCGTACTGATTACAGGTAGGCATTGCTGCGCGACAATAGAGAAGTATCGAGTCGTAACACTCACTATGTCTCTACCCAACACATCAGGCTGTGCCGCTGCCCTCACGCAGCAACAGCAAACCCTTTACCATCACCTGGATGCCGATGTGGATTTTGATGGGGTTGATAGTGATGTCGAAGATCCTCAAGACTCAGAGTCTGAGGTGGGCGTCCCAGCTCAACCTGCTAAATCTAAAAATTGTACCGTCGTGGAAAACGGTCGGGTTGTGGTCAAGCCCCTCTGCCATGGGACAACGGATACCGATCGTTAGGCTGAAAGCGACCCGTAGCTATTCCAGAGGCAGCGCATCGTGGAAATGCGTGTAATCCAGATAGGTTTGCCCGTCAGGGGTAATGTGAAAGATATCGACAAAGCGGTTATTCCATAAAATGTCCTGAGCAGCATAAGTGTGGCGGGCATGAATCACCTGCATCACCGTTTCATCAATACCGCTCAAAGAGGCCACGATCGCAGCCCTTATCCGCACCAGATCTGTACTGTCAATCCCATAAAGCGGGCTCTCTGGATCGATGGGATGCATGGCAGTCCAACTGAGGGTAAAGCTGGGGGTGCGGTTTCGGAGCAGTTTCAGCTCATAGAAGCGCCGCATGGCATGCCCTTCGTCACTCATTTCATCCCGCATCAGATAAACCTGGAGTTGGGCCTCCAAAATCTGATTGCGTCGCTGGTTCCCAGCCCGGAACATCAGAGTTGGGACATTGTTGTAGGGGGTGATCACTGCAACTTGGCTGAATATCACTCGCGCCGTAGGCCGGGAAAACCGGGCAAAGGCCAGTCCTGTCAAAACAGCGATGCCAACCAGGGCCACGATCGCTTCGATCGTGACCAGGCTGTGGGCATAAATTGTTTTGGGATACATTGCGCCATACCCAATGGAGGCCAGGGTCTGAACACTGAAAAAAAACTGATCCAGAAATGATCCTGGCTGGGCATTCGCAATACAATCTCCTCCCAGCATGTAGGCCAGGGCAAACAGGGCGTTAATGGCAATGTAGACCCCCACCACGATCGCCAGAAAACCACTCCAGGGGATGGTCAGCATCAGGTGGTAGGGATCCCGCCAGTAGGAATGCCAGACCCCTAAACCCATAATTTGGAACCGCCCATCCTGCATCCGGATATGAATTCGGGAAGAACGCTTTTGCCGCTGACGCTGGTAATGAATGAATAAAGACTGGAGCCGTTTCATGCCCTGCACTGAGAGGAAGGAATTTGGACCAACCAGAGGGGGATCCCTCTCATCGCCAGGAACCGTCAGGCCCCTGGTTTGATGTCTCTATCATAGGGTGCGATCGCAAAGGGAGGGCAAGCCTTGCCCTGATCATGGGGTTGCTTTGGGCTGGAAAGGTGTAAACTTACCCCCCAGACCTTCCACGATCGTCTGGGTATTGGCAATCATCATCGTGACATAGGTACTGGCTCCAGACTCTGGTTCCCCCAGGCTATCGGAGAAAAGGGCACGATCGGAGACTTTGACCCCAGCCTCCCTGGCGACAGCCTCAATCAGCTTAGGATTGACTACAATCTCGACAAAAATTGTCGGCACCTGGCTGGCTTTCACGTTCTCTACCAGTTCCCTGATCCGACCTGCCGATGGTTTTTCCTCAGTGCTGATCCCCTGCAATGCCCCCTTGACAGGAATGTTGTAGGCGGTAGCATAATACTCCATCGCATCATGGGTGGTCACCAGTTTCCGGGCAGAGGGTGGAATCGTGGCAATTTGCGCCTTAATCCAGCGATGAATTTGGGTCAACTCGGCCTCCAAAGTTTGAGCATTCTGGCTATACAGATTGGCCTGTTCCGGCACCAGTTGAGACAACTCTGTTTGAATCACCCGCACCATCTGTGCGCCGTTTTCTGCATTCTGCCAGACATGGGGGTCCGGAACTTTGGCTGCCACCTCGTCCTTTTCTCCAGGCTCAGCTTCCTCATGCCCATGCCCGTGATCCTGCGCTTCACCCAGAAGGGGTTTTGGGATCGCTTTTTCTGCCACAGCCACCTTGACCGCTGGATTAGAGGTGGCCTTGATCAGTTTGATCAGGCTGGGTTCAAAGTCATACCCGGAGTAGAGAATGAGTTGGGCATCTTCGATCGCCTTCCGATCTGCAGGGGTGGCCCCATAGACGTGTCCATCCAAGCCCGGTTTGAGCAGACAGGTCAGGTCAATTGTACTGGCTGCAATGCGTCGGGTCAGGTCACAGAGAATTGTGGTGGTCACCACAACCCTCAACCCCTGAGGAGAGCTGGCCACGGAGGAAAGAGGCGTTGAGGCCGGACGGTTCTGGTTGTCAGGGGATGGGACCGTACAATTGGTCAATCCGCCCAAGATAACAGCCAGAGCCATAGGCCCCCAGAGCCTACAGGATCGAGTACCCATCACTTTTACCTTCCTCAAGCAAGATTGATAACGATTCTCATTTTCAGAATCATATTAAGGGGACGTAAATCCCCTGTCAACGACCTCGGAGAACAGAAGGCCGCTGGCAAATCCCGACGCAGCGTTCTAGCCCAAGTTCTGTACCTGCTGGACTGGATGTTGTCTCTAAATGCGCTCCAATCTGATTGGCAGCAGCCTGCCTAACTTTTCCTCTAGGCGGTAGGCCTGATATTCATAGAGGGAAAGCTGGATATTGCCAGGTAAGTTGTCCATGAATTGTCGCGCCTCGATCAGGTTACAACCTGTAATGTTGGACAAGACATTACCCGCATCAAACAGGGACGCTGAATTGAGGGGTTTTTCAGCATAGATCAGCCAGTTGGGAGGAGGGGTGGTGTCCCCGCGCTCGATCCGCTGCAAACTACGCAGGGATGAAAGCACTACCAGGGTATCTCCGACTTTGAGCCGAATATCATCGGGTGGAAAGGTCATTCTTAAGGTTTCGCCTGACTCTACAGTACTGTGCTTCCGGTAATAAACAGGCACTACCCCATACCCATAGGCAACCTGGGCCAGCAATTTACCCTCTAAAGTATCCCCTTCCGTAATCTGATATTCTGTCACCAGCACGGTTTGATTTTGACTGCGAAACAACCCCAGGATATTTTCTCCAAAAGCGGCAGCCGCAAAAACTTCCCCGGCCAGCGCATCAGCACATAAAACCCTGGCATCGGGGAGTAACTCAGAGACGTTTTCGTTAAATCGCTGGTTATACGTACGAATAACCAGGCCAATGGTTCGCTTCATAGCGAGATCCTTCTGGGAATTGCCCTGGGATGCCACTTCCCTGGCCATGAGCGCAATCTCCAGATTTAGCATCTGGTCATCTGTGGTGACCACAATACTTTTGGCTGTTGACAGATTGACGTGTTCCAGTTCCTGGATAATATTGCCAAAAAATACAGGGGAACCCACCAGGAGATCAGGGTCTTCAGGCTGATTCGTAATTCCCACAATCTCCTGCTGAAAATCCTGCAGGATCGCAGCGACACGTCGCCCGACTCGCCCCAAACCCACCAGGATAATGTGGTTTTGGAGGGGGATCCGAGGTCGTTGAGAGAGGAAGGACAAGCGAGAACTCAGCAGATTATCAGCAATCAACCCCAACACACCCAGGACAAACAGCAAGCTAACGATCGTGATCATCAAGCAAATAATCTGCACCCCAAAAGGCACCGTACTGGGTTCCAATCCCCCAAAGATGTCGCCATAGCCACCCAGCAGCAGGATAATCCCAACTATCCACGATCGTTGCCAGGTGATACCTGGCACATTGAATTTGAGTAAGACCGCCCCAAGAATCCAGAGTAGCAGGGCTGTCACCAATCCTATCCCAATGATGAATCGGGTTCTTTGAGCCTGTAGCCATGGCCAGAACTTTGATACCTTCGTTCTCCAGTCTTCCTGGAGCAACGCTTGCAGCCATTGCCAAACTCGCCTGACCCGATCTCGATGGGTCGGTTGAGCGGCATGGGACGTGAGAGAAGGCTCCTCCAGTTCGGCATAGATCACGGTATCGCCAGCCTTAATCTGCGTCGTTGCCTGCCACTGGTAGAACAAGGCAGATTCGGATGCTCCGGGTTCAGACGAATTCTGCTCGGAATTTAAAAGACTGACCAATCGATATTTCTTCCGATGCAATCTGGCAGCGATCGCATTTTCGAACCGTTGATCACCAGGCTGGATCGATTGGCTGAGAACTCGAAACTTCAGATCTTCAATTCTGAACAGCCCTAAGGTTCCCTGACCCAACCCTTCCAGTGCAAAGGTGGTAGCAGGCAATTCAGTGGGCTCAAACGCCTCAAAGTCCCCCAGATGATGTTTCAGCAATTGGTTCAGGTTTTGCCGGGACGATCGAACCACAATTCTCACCTGGGAATTCAATTTCCGGGCCAGAATGGCTGTTTCCACGTTCGTACTTTCATGGTCTGTCACAATCAAAATAGCCCGACAGTTCTTAATGTCTGCCTGAAGCAAAACCTCCTCATCCAGACAATCTCCCAGGATTAATGCTTCCAACATTTCTGGCAGATGATGAACTTCCCAAGCATTTGGTTTTTGCCGGTCAATTCCTTTCACCTTAATCTGGTAATCTCTGGTGTTTCCCTGGATTTTTTCCTGAAAGGCAAACGTCTTAATATTGGCAACGGTGTATTGTCCCAGGCTCCCCAAACCACAAACGATAAATAGATCGGCTGCAGTCTTAGAAGGGGATGGGGGTTCCAGAGGCAACATAGGCAGTATGAGCCTGTTGGCACTTGTCATGCATTTTTTACCAGTCTGCCTGAAACTGGCAGATTCTGGCAACTATGGGAAGGCTGCCTGCATCTCCGTCTGTGGCGGCACTTCATCGAATCTTTACAGGGATCTGTTTCCCAGATTACATAGTCCTGCCCATTCGTTGATGATAGACTCCTAGCGGAAATTGCGTATGGGATAAGGATGAGACTTTATAGATCTCTGTAAAGTTACAGAGGAGATTTGTAACGAAAAGTGCTTCCGGTGGATCACAGTGTTCACATCTGTCAATACTTTTTCATTCAATTCATATTTTCTTGGCTAAATTTCTTCTGAAAAGTTGCGAATTAACCAAATTCTGTTATGCCTTTGTCTTGCGTTTTTTAAATACAACCGGAAGCAGTTATTAATCGCCTTTCAGTCATCCAAACTTCTCTCTATAAATCATATTTTTTGCATAGCAGCTTAATGCTGTTGTGCAGTTTTCCTATGCAAATTTTTCAACCTCTCTCACAAATTGCGCTAAAGCACCCTCAGGAGTTTTTTGACCATGGCTACAACCCTTAATCCCGGAGATATTGCGATCGTGGGTTTCCGCTCCGGAACACCCGATGGGCTCGCCTTTGTTACCTTTAAAGATCTGGACGCAGGCACCATGCTTGGGTTCACCGATGCCTCCTATCAGCAGTCCAACACAGCCGGTAGCTGGCGCGGGACAGAAAACTTTGCAGTTTGGACAGCCTCAACTCCCATTCCGGCTGGGACAGTGGTCGTGCTGTCTTTCCCGGCCAGTCCAACTTCAGATAACGGGACTATCACTGGGGCCTTAAGTGGACTCTCTGGGAGTGGGGATCAGATTTTTGTCTACCAGCGGGCCGATGGAACTGTCTCCACCAGTTCCCCCTTTACCGCTGCTGCGACTTCAACCACCTGGAATGCGGCCAACGGTGGTTCATTGCTGTTTGGCATTAACTTCGCCTCAACAGGTGGATTTATCACCAGTGGCACTGGAAACCTGAACAGCACCAACACCTCCTATGTCCCCGATGCAGGTTCGGGTGCAGGTGCCCTCACCCTGGGTTCCACCGCCCTGAGCATCACCAATTCTGGCATCATTGCCAATGCTCAATACAATGGGCCTCGCAGCGGCCTCTCGATCGAGGACTTCAAAACTCAAATCTTGAACCAGAGCAACTGGACAGGGGTGGATAGCACCAGTGGCACCCTGGACTCTGGTGATTTTGCGATCGCGTCCTCCCTACCCAGCGTCACCCTCTCTGTCAGCCCCACCACAGGCACGGAAGCGAATCAAACGGTGATTACGGTGACAGCCACAGCCTCCAGTGCGGTTTCGGGCGACCAAACGGTGAATCTGGAGGTATCCGGAGCTGGCCTTACCTCCGAAGACTACAGCCTCAGCAGCACAGTGATTACGATTCCCGATGGACAAACCACGGGCTCAGTCACCTTCACCATTCAGGACGATACAGCGATCGAAGGCGCTGAAACCGCCGCCCTCACCATCAGCAATCCTTCCACCGGGGTTGTCCTGGGCAGCACGACCACCCAGGACATCAGCATCACAGATAACGATATTGCCCCTGCTGGAGTCACGATCGCCCCCTCAGATGGCAGCACCAATGTCACCGAAGGCGGAGCCACGGATGCTTATACGGTAGTTCTGAACAGCCAGCCTACAGCGGATGTGACCATCACCCTCAACGCTGGAACCCAACTCACCCCCTCCACCAGCACCCTCACCTTCACCCCAGACAACTGGAATGTCGGCCAGGAGGTGACCGTCACAGCAGTAGATGACGCGGTGTTTGAAGGTCTCCATGCAGGGACGATCGCCCACACCGTCACCAGTGCGGATACCAGCTATAACGGGCTAGCGATCCCAGGAGTCACCGCCAGCATTACTGACAATGAATCGGAAACAAACCCTTCGCTGCAAATCCGGATTACGGAGTACATGTACTCTGGTGCGAACGGCGAATTTGTTGAGTTTACAAACATTGGCACCAGTGCGGTAGACCTGACAGGCTGGAGCTTTGACGATAATTCTCGGGTACCGGGTTCCTTCTCCTTAAGCGGATTTGGGGTGGTGCAACCGGGCGAGTCGGTCATCCTGACGGAAAACACGGATGCTGCTTTCCGCACCGCCTGGAACCTGTCTCCCTCAACCAAAGTCATTGGTGGCCTGAACCAAAATCTGGGCCGCGCCGATGAGATCAATCTTTACAACAACAATAACCAGCGGGTCGATCGTCTCACCTATGACGACCAGACGATCGCCGGATCGGTGCGCACCCAGAACGTGAGTGGCTGGACGAGTCTGGCGAACCTCGGAGGGAATAACGCGGCTCAATGGCAGCTCTCCACCGTTGGGGATACCCAGGGTTCTCTGACCTCCACCGGCGGTGACATCGGCAATCCTGGGGGCTATGTGACAGGGGTTGTGCCTGCGGTCATTCTCAGTCAGACGGGCAACAGCACGACGGTGACTGAAGGGGGAGGGACAGACAGCTACACCATCGCCCTCACAACCACTCCCACGGCTCCGGTCAATATCACTGTCTCAGCCGGTGCCCAGGCCCTGGTAAGCACGGACGGGGTCAATTTCTTCTCCTCCCTGGACCTGAGCTTTGACAATACTGCAGCCCAGACGATTACGGTGCAGGCGGTGGACGACGCAACCTTTGAAACCAAGCCCCACGCAGGCACGATCGCCCACAGCATCTCCAGTGCCGATGCGGTTTATGCGGGCCTGACCATCCCCAGTCTGGCCATCAGCATCACGGATAACGATACGGCCCCGAATTCACCGGCGATTCGGATCACGGAATATCAGTACGATGGCAACGGGAGCGAATTCTTTGAACTCACGAATACAGGTGCAACAGCCGTTGACCTGTCGGGCTGGAGCTACGACGATGACTCTCGTCTGGCTGGAACCTTCTCCCTCAGCCCGTTTGGATTGGTGGCACCGGGCGAATCCGTGATTGTCACCGAAAACACGGCTGAAGGCTTCCGGAATGATTGGGGGCTCTCCGCATCGGTAAAGGTGATTGGGGGCCTGACCGTGAATTTAGGCCGGGAAGATGAAATCAACATCTTCGACAATAACGGCCAACTGATTGATAGCCTGACCTACGGCGACAGCACCAAGTTTCCAGGCACGGGACGGACGCAGAATGTCAGTGCCTGGACAACAGCCGCCAATCTCGGCAAAAACGATGTCACCCAATGGCAACTGTCCACTGTCGGCGATGCCCTCAACTCCTTTAACTCCCTGAGTGGGGGCACGGGCAACCCTGGCAGCTTCAGCGCCAGCGCCACCCCCACCCCAGCCGTCATCATCAACCAGTCGGGGGGGAACACGAACGTCACCGAAGGCGGAGCCACCGATACCTACACCGTTGTGCTCAGAAGCCAGCCCACGGCTGATGTGACGATCGCCCTCACCCCCAATGCCCAACTGACCCCCAGTGCCCCGACCCTTACCTTCACCCCAGACAACTGGAATGTGGCCCAAACCGTCACGGTGACCGCAGTGGATGATGCCCTGTTTGAAGGCAGCCACTCCGGTGCAATCACCCACAGCGCCAGCAGCACTGACGCCAGCTACAATGGCATCTCCGTTCCCACCGTTTCTGCCACCATTACCGATAACGATACGGCTGTGGGAGCCGTGCCCACGATTCAGGAAAGCACCGCCACCCCATTCCTCAACCTGGCTGCCACCGGGTCGGGCACGGTGAGTGGGGTAATAGGCGACTCAACAGACCCTGCCAGCAGCCTGGGCATCGATTTCACAATTGCCGATACAGACACCCCCCTGGACAATCTCACAGTCACGGTCAGCAGCAGCAATCCCTCGGTGGTGCCCAATGGCAACCTGACCCTAACCGGCTCCGGCGGTACGCGCAATCTTAAGATCGACCCGACAGGGGTTGGTTTGGCCAACATTGTGGTGTCGGTCAGCGATGGTAACAACGTTGTCAACTACACGATTAACTACGCAGCCTCGGCAGCATCCGGCACCCCAGCCACCACCCGCTTCCACACCGGCACCAGTGATGCCTCGACCGCGATCGCCCTGGATGCCCAGTACATGCTGGTGGGGGATGACGAAGACCAGACGATTCGCCTCTACGATCGCAACAATTCCGGCCTGCCCTTGGCCAGCTTCGACTTCACTTCTGCCCTGGGCCTGACAGGTTCCAGTGAGATTGACCTGGAAGCCTCTACCCGTATCGATAACACCATTTACTGGATGGGTTCCCATGCTAACAACAGCAGTGCCCAGGATGCCCCCAACCGGGAACGGATTTTTGCCACCCAGTTGACGGGCACAGGAGCCAGTGCCACCCTCACCGCCCAGGGCTACTACCAGTTCCTCGAAGATGACCTGATCGCCTGGGATAACAGCAATGGCCATGGTCTGGGTGCAGGTTTCCTGGGGCTGTCAGCCAGTGCAGCCGACGGTGTTGGCCCTGAATTCCCCAATGGGTTCAACATTGAAGGGTTGACGATCGCCCCCGATGGGCAAACAGCTTATGTGTCCTTCCGGGCACCGCAGGAGCCGACTGCAGCCCGCAGTGATGCCCTGATTGTACCCGTCACCAATTTCACTAGCCTGTTCAATGCGTCAGGTGGAACTGCCGGTTCCACCCAGTTTGGAGCTCCGATATTCCTGGACCTGGACGGACGGGGCATTCGCAGCATCGAACGCAATGCTACTGGGGAGTATGTGATCATCGCTGGACCTGCCGGAGCCGCCACGGGTACCGCTCCGAATGACTTCCGCCTCTATACCTGGACTGGGAATGGGGCAGATGCGCCGGTGTTACGCAATGCCGATTTAACGGCTCTGAATGCGAACGGCAGTTTTGAATCGATCGTCGCTGTGCCTGACAACCTGACTAGCGGTAGCCAGATTCAGTTGCTGGTGGATAACGGAGACACCATCTGGTACAACAACGGTACGGCTTCTAAAGACCTGTCCCAGGATAACTTCCAAAAGTTCCGGAGTGAAACGGTCACCCTGGGAAGCCCCTTCAATCCCTTCCCCCTACCAGCGGGAGCGATTTCCCTCGCCAGTCCCTACTCCCAGGATTTCAATACCCTGATCAGCTCTGGCTCTGCCACCTGGGTGAATAACACCATTGAGGGCTGGTACACCGCCAGAACCGGCACCGGTACGACGATCGTTGCGAATGATGGCGGCAGTAACGCCGGTAACCTCTATAGCTATGGCTCCACCGGAAGCACAGAGCGGTCCCTGGGGTCAGTTGGTTCTGGCAATGCCGCAGCAGGCAACTTCTTCTGGGGAGGCCGCTTCTTCAATGACACGGGCAGCACGGTCAACACCCTGTACATCAATTACTTCGGGGAGCAGTGGCGCAACAGCGCCGCAACAGGCCAAACCCTGGATTTCCAATATCAAATCGGGGCCACCGGCCTGACGACGGGCACCTGGACCAACTTTGATCCCCTGGATTTCACCAGCCCGATCACGGGGGGCACAGCCAGTGCCCTGAACGGCAACCTGGCCCAAAACCGGACCTTAGTTTCCGGGACCCTCAACAACCTGTCCCTGGCTCCGGGACAGGAAATCTGGTTCCGCTGGTCCGATCCGGATCACCCTGGCTCTGATCATGGTCTGTCCATCGATGATGTGAAGGTTTCCACCAGTCCCCTGGCGGGCATTACCCTGACCGAATCGGGCGGGAACACCACCGTGAATGAGGCGGGTGAAACTACGGATACTTACACGATCGCCCTCAACACCGCACCTGCGGCCCCGGTCACGATCGCGATTGCAGCTCCTGACAACCAGACGCAAATCAGCAGCGATGGCGTGAACTTCTTCAGTTCCCTCAATCTGGCACTCAATAGCACAACGCCACAAACCATTACTGTACGGGCAGTGAATGATCTAGCGGTGGAAGGCTCCCCCCATGCGGGCCTCATCACCCATACGGTCACCAGTGCCGATACCAGTTACAACGGCCTTGCGGTGCCCACGGTGAACGCCAGCATTCTCGACAATGACGTGGCTCTCACCATCACCAAGATCCACGAGATTCAGGGCAGTGGTTCCACGGCTAACTTCCTCAGTCAAACCAAGACGATCGAAGGGGTGGTGGTGAGTGCGTTCCTGGGCAGCTCTGGACTGAACGGCTTCTACGTACAGGAAGAGAATGCCGATTGGGATGGGGATGCCGCCACCTCGGAAGGGATCTTCATCTTTGACCCCACGGGCCTGTTCTCTGGTGCTGTTGGCGATAAGGTCCAGGTGACAGGGCTGGTGGCTGAGTTTACCAGTTCGGCCACAGGAATTACGGGTAGCACCATCAACAGCAGCCTGACCCAACTCTCCCTCGCCAGCAGCGTGGCCACGAAGAGCGTGGTGAATCTGGGAGCCAGTGCCCTGCCTGATGTCACCAACGTTACCCTGCCGGTTGCCGATGCCTCCATCCTGGAGCGCTACGAGGGCATGTTGGTGAATATCAGTGCAGCAACGGGTTCCCTGACTGTAACCAACAACTTTACCCTCGGTCGCTTTGGTCAGGTGGGCCTCTCAGCCGGTGACCGCCTCGACCAGTACACCCAGGTGAATGCCCCCAGTGTCAGCGGCTATGCCGATTACGTTGCCAACCTGCTCGACA
Source organism: Leptolyngbya sp. 'hensonii' (assembly GCF_001939115.1). Taxonomy (GTDB): domain Bacteria; phylum Cyanobacteriota; class Cyanobacteriia. Next base: position 49,553 of record NZ_MQTZ01000050.1, read on the forward strand.
ATTACATCATCCTGGATGATGGCAGCAACACCCAAAACCCGGCCAGCGTGATCCATGCCCGGAATGGAGAGCCTCTGAGTGCGACGAATACCCTGCGGGGTGGGGATACGATCGCCAGCATCAGCGGGGTGCTGGATCAACGGTTTGAAGGGTACCGGGTGCAGACCACGACTCCAGCTAACTTCCAGGCCACCAATCCCCGTGAAGACAGTGCTCCCGATGTGGGGGGCAGCCTCAAGGTGGCCAGTTTCAACCTGCTCAACTTCTTCAACGGCAATGGCAGTAACCAGGAGGAATCTGCAGGTGGCTTCCCCACTCCTCGTGGGGCTGAAAGTCTGACAGAATACAACCGCCAGATTGCCAAGACCGTCGAAGCCGTTCTGGGCCTGAATCCGGATGTCTTTGGCTATAACGAAATGGAGAATGATGGCTACGGTCCCACCAGTGCCGTCCAGACCCTGGTGGATGCCCTGAACGCCGCCACGGCTCCTGGGACCTACGCCTTTATCATTCCGCCTGCCGATGCCCTGAATGCCTCCGGGGGCTTTGGTGGGGATGAAATCACGGTCGGCTTCATCTACAAGACCAGTGCGGTGCGGGTGGCTGAGGGAACCAGCGTGGCAGCTCTGACCACGGGAGCCTTCGCCCAGGATGATGGCAACCGGGTGCAGCGTCCGGCTCTAGCTGTCACCTTTGAGCAGCTCAATAATGGCACCCCCACCAATGCCACCTTTACAGCGGTGATTAACCACTTCAAGTCCAAGGGGTCGAGCGCAGGCGGTATTGGGGATGCTGACGCGGGCGATGGGCAGGGGCTGTCGAACGGTACCCGCACCCGGGCTGCGGAGGACCTGGCTGCCTGGTTAGCGACCAACCCGACGGGTACAGCCGATGCGGATTACCTGATCATGGGCGACCTCAACTCCTACCGATTTGAGGACCCGATTACAACCCTGACCAATGCTGGCTACACCAGTCTGTTCGGGCCTGAATCCTACTCTTACCAGTTCCAGGGCCAGTGGGGGTCCCTGGATCATGCCCTTGCTACAGGTAGCCTGACCAGCCAGGTGACGGGTGCCGCCAAGTGGCACATCAATGCCGATGAACCGGTTTCCCTCGATTACAATACGAACTTCAAATCGACCATCCAGCAGACCAGCTTCTACAACGTCGATCCCTTCGCCTCCTCTGACCACGATCCCCTGGTGGTGGGTCTGAACTTACAACCCACCAATCGGCCCCCGATCGCCGTCAGCGACACGGTCAATCCGGATGAAGAGACAGCCGTCACTGTCAATGTGCTGAGCAATGACTCTGACCCGGATAACGACACCCTCACCCTCACCCAGGTGAATGGTAGTGCAGTAACCGTGGGCAATCCCCTTACCCTGGCTTCCGGTGCTCTGTTAACCCTCAATGCGGACAATACCTTCAGCTACAATCCCAACGGCCAGTTCGAGACCCTATCCGTGGGCCAGAGTGCGGCGGACAGCTTCACTTACACGATTGCGGATGAAAACGGTGCAACGGCCACAGCGACGGTTGATGTGACGATCGCAGGGGTTAACGATGCACCGATCGCGAACAACGATAGCGCCACTACTACGGACCTGCAGCCTGTCACCCTGAACGTGCTGGCGAATGATACGGATGTAGATAGCGGTGTCTTGAGCGTGATTGGATTTACCAATCCGACGCAAGGTAGCGTCACCCAGAATGGTAACGATCTGATTTATACGCCGATCGTCGGAGCATCGGGTTCTGATAGCTTCACTTACACCATCAGTGATGGGAACGGGGGCACGGCAACCGCCACGGTTGACCTCTCAGTGACCCTGGCCGATAACCAGATCCTGGGCACCAACGGGGTGGACTACCTGTTCGGCACCAATCGGAAGGATACAATCCAAGCCTTGGCCGGTAACGACATCCTCTTCGGGGGCATTGGGGATGACACCCTCCTGGGGGGCGCAGGCAATGATGCCCTGGGTGGCGGCTCAGGCAATGACCTCCTGGATGGGGGGACCGGGGCTGACCTGATGGATGGGGGAGATGGGAATGACACTTACCAGGTCGATAACCTGAATGATGAGGTGAACGAAGGGTTTAATGCCGGAACCGATCTGGTCTTCTCTTCGGTGTCCTTTACCCTGGACAACAACATCGAGAACCTGACCCTTATCGGTGCCAGCCCGATCAATGGCACGGGCAACAACCTGGCCAACATCCTGATCGGCAACGAAGCGATCAACATCCTGATTGGCAACAACGGGAATGACACCCTGGATGGGGCTGGAGGGAACGATGGCCTGAGTGGGGGCAATGGTAGTGATAGCCTGTTGGGAGGCAATGGCAACGATATCCTTCTGGGGGGAGCCGGAGCCGATAGCCTCACGGGTGGAGCGGACAATGACACGTTCCTGTACACGGCCCTCAACCAATCCCTGCTGAGTGGATTTGACGCCATTACCGATCTGCAAATTGGCAGTGATGTGATTGATGGCGTTAGAGCGGTCAGTGCTGCGAATCTGGCTGAGCTGGGTGCAGTCACAGACCTGACGGCCTCTGCAATCGGTGCGGTTCTAACAACCGGAAGCTTCCGGGCAAACGGTGCGGCTACCTTTACCCTGGGCGCAGGTAGTGGCACTCGCACCTTCCTGGCTCTGAATAATGGTGCCGCCGGGTTCTCGGCTGCAACAGACTCGATTATCGAAATCACTGGTTACAGTGGCAATCTGAACAACCTGGCGATCGTGTAGTCCTTGATGAACGTATCGGATGGCAGGTTTAGGGCAGATTAGGAGACAGGAGACGGAACTCAGGAGTCAGAATTTTAAGCTGTCTCCTGTTTTCTGCCTCCTGTTTTCTGTCTCCTGCTTTCTGAACACCTAGCCCATTAGATTTCTGTACCTGAATGGGCTAGTCAGGAACTGCTGTAGGATGGAACGTTAGGGATCAGAAGGAATGCAAGTATGTCATCTGCCCTCCAAGTGGAAGATAAAACCCTCAGTGCAACGGAGTTACTCTCCCTGTTAGCGGGTTATCGAATGTTGCCTCAACTGAAGCGAGAATGGTTGATCGATCGGGAAATTAAGTCCATTGACTGCACACCAGACGAGATGGCCCTGGCCCGACAACAGTTTTATCAGCGTCACCAGCTTGCGGATGACGCAGCCCAGCAAGCTTGGTGTGAGCACTATGGCATGACGATGGCGCAGCTGGAGGATCTGGCCATGCGGGAACTCAAAATTGCCAAATTCAAACATCAAACCTGGAATCATCGGGTTGAGTCCTATTTTTTGAGTCGCAAGTCGGGTCTCGATCGGGTGATTTACTCCTTACTCAGAACCGCAGATGCCGGTGTGGCCCAGGAACTCTTTTTCCGTCTGAAGGCCGGAGAGCAGTCTTTCGCTGAGTTGGCCAGGGAGTATTCCCAGGGGCCAGAAGCTCAAACAGGAGGCATGGTGGGGCCAGTTCCCCTGGCCCAACTCCATCCCCAGTTAGCCCAATTAATTTCCGTATCCCAACCTGGACAATTGTTGCCCCCCACCCACTTAAGTGAATGGTTCGTCATTGTGCGTCTGGAGAAGCGGCTTTCAGCTCAATTGGATGAAGCCATGCATCAACGCCTGGTGGATGAACTGTTTGAAAAATGGCTTGAGGAAACTGTCCGGACCCAACCCCTGAACCTGGTGCGTTGAACTGCCCATGATGACGCTATGACTTCTACTGTGGCTTCCATTCAAGAATTTCTCAGCAACAGTCCCCCGTTTCAGGAGTTACCGCAACCTGCCCTAGAGCAACTGGCCAGCCGGATGCAACTGCTGCGTTATCGGATGGGACAGCCGATCGTCACCCGGTTCTTTTTACCGGCCCAGGTGGTGATTCTGTTTCAGGGAAATGCCCGATCGTTGGGGTATGCTCCCGACTCCCAGGTGCCAGAAACCCTGGAAATCCTCCAACCTGGAGCCGTCATGGGTTGGGTCTCGTTGATTCGGGAAGTGCCCTGTGAAACGGTGATCGCTTCAACTGAAGTACTGGGGATCACCCTGGGAGCCCCTGATTTTGTCAAACTGCTGCAAGACTTCCCTGCCCTACAGCCTGGTTTCTACGATCGCCCCGCCCTGATTGAGGTGTTCGACTTTCTCTCGACAGAGTTGCAGCGTCAAGCCTATGCCATTGCCGATTTGCCCCAGTTAGCCCTGGCAGCCCTGCCCCAAACCGCCCTCCTCAACCTGTCTACCCGTCAACTTCCCTCAGAGCAGTTGGACCCAAACTATTTGTGGTTTTACAGTGGTGGCGCAAAGACCAATTTGACGCCGGGGAGCCGCCTGTCCCTGACTGAGCCGACCCCCCTCCAGATTCAAGGTTCCGGGACAGCCCGACTGGTGGGCATTCCGGCAACAGCCCTGCAGCAGCCAGAACCTGCGCCAATTCCCGAAAAGCAGGATGCTGGGGAAAGTCCCTGGGCAGATGTGCCCTATGCTCCCGATCGCCCAGCCGAACTGGAAGTAGAAACCCCGCGCACCAAATATCCCTACATTTCCGGGAGAGGCCCTGTCGATGCAACCCTGGCTTGCTTTCAAATGCTGGCCCAGCACCTGAAGATGCCCTTTCGTCGGGATACTCTGCGGCGGATTCTGGTTAATCAGCACGATCGGGCCGGGACTATTTCTCTCCAGGTCTGTGGAGCCATGGCAGAGTTGATGGGCCTCAATTCCCAACTGGTCAAAGTTCCAGCAGTGGCCGTCAGCCGTCTGCCTGTCCCAGCCCTGCTGCCCTGGCAAGATAGCTTTGCCGTGCTGTACAAAGCTGGCGATCGGGAGCTGATGCTGGGTGTTCCTGAACAGGGGGTGCGATCGATGAAGCCCGCAACTTTCATCGAAGCCTGGGGAGAAGAGGGGCAGGTCCTACTCCTTAGCCCTACTCGGGACACCCCCAGGCAGAAGTTTGGTCTCAGTTGGTTTTTACCCGCCATTCGGAAGTATCGGGGTGTCTTACTAGAAGTCTTTCTGGCTTCCCTGGCCGTCCAATTGCTCCAGCTAGCCAACCCCCTGATCACCCAGCTGATTATCGACAAAGTGATCATTCAAAATGCCCTGAACACCTTAAATGTTCTGGGCTTACTGGTGATTGGTGCGGCTATCTTTGAAGCCATCATCAGCAGCTTACGCACCTACCTGTTTGTGAATACCACGAATCGGATTGACCTAGCCTTAGGGGCGGAAGTCATCGATCACCTGCTCCGGTTGCCGCTGCGCTATTTTGAAAAACGTCCCGTGGGGGAAGTGGCCACCCGCATTAATGAGCTGGAAAACATTCGCCAGTTTCTGACGGGGACAGCCCTGACAGTGGTTCTGGATGCCGTGTTTTCGGTGATTTACATCGTGATCATGCTGTTCTACAGCCCTCTGTTGACGGCGATCGCCCTGGCCACCGTCCCCCTATTCGCCCTCCTCACTTACCTGGTGTCTCCCATCATCCGCCAGCAACTGCGAACCCGCGCCGAGCGTAACGCGGAAACTGAATCCTACCTGGTGGAAGTGGTGAGTGGGGTGCAAACCGTGAAAGCTCAAAATATTGAGCTGAATTGCCGCTGGAAGTGGCAGGAGCGTTATGCCCGCTATATCAGTGCTGGGTTCCAGACGGTGCTTACGGCCACCACTGCCGGGTCCCTGCGGAATTTCTTGAACCAGTTTTCGGGATTATTGTTGCTCTGGATGGGAACAGTGCTGGTGTTGCAGCAGAAGCTTTCCCTGGGGCAGTTGATTGCGTTTCGGATTATTGCCGGATACACGACAGGGCCATTGTTACGCCTGATTGAACTTTGGCAAAACTTTCAGGAAACAGCCCTTTCCCTGGAACGGCTGAGTGATATTCTAGATACGCCCCAGGAGCAGGATGAGGTCGGTCGGCGCAACATTCCCATGCCTGCCATTGCCGGGGCCGTGCGCTACGAAAACATCACCTTTCGGTTCAGCAATAGTGTTGCCCCCCAACTGATCAATGTTCATCTGGATGTTCCAGCAGGCACGTTCATTGGCGTGGTCGGTCAGAGCGGAGCGGGCAAGAGTACACTGACAAAACTGCTTCCCCGACTCTACGATCCAGAAGCAGGGCGGATTTTGGTGGATGGCTATGATATCGCCAAAGTCGAACTCTATTCCCTGCGACGGCAAATTGGCATGGTGCTGCAGGATACCCTCCTGTTCGATGGCACGGTGCAGGAGAACATTGCCCTGACCAACCCGGAAGCCACACCAGAGGAAATTGTCGAGGCGGCTCGGGTAGCCTGTGCCCATGATTTCATTATGGAATTGCCCCAGGGCTACAATACGCGCGTTGGGGAGCGGGGTTCGGCCCTCTCCGGCGGCCAGCGGCAACGGGTGGCGATCGCGCGCACCGTACTCCAGAATCCCTCTTTACTGATCTTGGATGAGGCCACCAGCGCCTTAGATTACAATACGGAGCGTCAGGTTTGCCAGAACTTGAAGGTCGCTTCCGAAGGCCGCACCGTCTTTTTCATTACGCACCGTCTGGCGACCATTCGCCATGCAGATCTAATCTTAATGATGGATCGGGGACAAATTGTGGAACAGGGAACCCATGATCACCTCATGGCCTTGAAAGAGCGATATTACTGTCTATATCAACAGCAGGAGGCAGATGTATGACCTCGCACACCCCGAAGTTCGATCAAGGCTTGATTCTGCAGCAATCCCCTGCCTGGTCGCGAGCCATCCTCTGGAGCTTACTGGGAGCGATGACCACAGGTGTTCTCTGGGCTTGCTTCGCCAAAATTGACCAGGCGATTCAGGCAACTGGAAAACTGGAACCTACGGGATCTGTGAAAGAAGTGAAAGCCCCGATCAGTGGTGTCGTTAAAACTGTACACGTGCGAGATGGGCAACAGGTGAAACAGGGGGATTTGCTGATCACCCTGGATAACACCAATGCTCGGGCTCAAATCTACTCCCTCAAACGCATCAAATACTCCCTCTTACAGGAAAATCATTTCTACAAAGCCCAACTCAAAGAAGCTTTTCCTCTCTCTCAAATGGAACTGGCCCGCAGGCAATTGCGGCTTTCACCAGAAATGCTGACCCTGACCCGGAGTCGAGCCGAACTCATTGCTGGGAATCAACTCTATCGGGCTCAACTGGATAATTCGCCCCAGGATCTGACACCGGAACAACAGGAGCGATTGATGTCCATCCAAACTGAAGAGACTTCTCGAGTCAGAACGGCTGAACTGGAAGTGAGTCAGTTAATGCGGGAATTTCAGCAAGCTCAGATCCGCCGCATCAGTGCTCAAAGCACCCTGGCCTTAAATCAACAGGTTTTGCGCCGGATTGAACCTCTAGCCAAGCAGGGTGCGATCGCCGACTTACAACGGCTACAACAAGTAGAGGAAGTTGAAAAAGCACAGGCTCAGGTTGAACAGTTACAGCAGGAAGAAAAACGATTACAATTTGCGATCGCCCAGTCTCGTGCTAAGGTCAGCAATACGATCGCCCTTTCTCGCCGGGACTGGCTCACACAGATTGCCAATAATAATCAACGCATTGCTGAAATTGACAGTCAACTCACTAAAGCGATCGTTGAAAATAATAAGCGCATTGCCGAAATTGACAATCAGATTAGTCAGGCTCAAACCAATCTGAAATACCAGGAACTGCGGGCTCCTACAGGTGGAACTGTGTTTGACTTAAAAGCACGCAGTCCAGGATTTGTGGCCAACACCACGGAGCCCATTTTGAAAGTCGTACCTACGGATGCCCTGGTGGCTGAGATCTATATCACTAACCAGGATATTGGTTTTGTGCAACTCAATGTACCGGTTGATGTCCGGATCGATTCATTCCCCTTTAGTGAGTATGGAGATATCAAAGGCCAACTCGTTTGGATCGGGTCTGATGCCCTGCCCCCCGATCAAATTCAACCTTATTATCGGTTTCCAGCCAGAATTAAACTGGAGCGGCAATCCTTCACCCTCAGTCAAAATCGGCAAATTCCCCTGCAATCGGGCATGTCGGTAACGACTAATATTAAGCTCCGGGAACGCCGCGTCATTAGCCTCTTCACAGACTTATTCACCAATAGCACGGAAGGCTTAAGGTTTGTCCGCTGATGGACAGATGCTGACAAGGAGATTACCCAATCTCCCAAAGTCTGGCGCAGTTGTTTTGCTTCGGAAGACGGATGGTGGGTAACCCTTGCAACCCTTCCCAGAAATTAACAATCTGCCTGCCTGCGGCCTGAGGATGAAAATAATGAAAGAAATAACTTCCATGGGAGTATTGCCAGAGACAATCGCCCGCCTTAAACCAGGGTTGCCATCCTTGCAAGAGATTAGGGTCAACAATGACATCATCCAGGCTGCCACAAACCAGGAGGGGCACTGGGACGCCGCCAGGAGGATAGCTGGCCCGTCGATACAAGGTATGGGGAGACAGGGAACTGCTGAGATCTCGTTCCAGGGTTCTCGCCAGTTGCCGCGCGATCGGACGAGACTTGTAGCCAAATAAGTTATAGACCATCTGGGTCAAGAGTATTTCACGGGGACAGGGGAGATGTTGAAGTTGGGCATAATAATGGGCTTGCCAATCAACAGCAGGATGAACCCCCACAGAAAAAAGCGTCAGCGATCTCACCCGTTCGGGATAACGACGGGCATAGAGTAGCCCCAGTAATCCACCGGTACTGTGTCCCAGCAAGTGAACAGGTGCATCATGGTGCTTGAGATAATCATGCAGGAGAACCAGTGCCATCTCTAAAGACATCGCCTCGTCAGGAGTCTGGCAATATTGCCATAAAGAGATCGAACTATGCTGGGATAAAACATTCAAAAGGGGACGATCGAATCCTTGTAAAGCAGGACTCACATTCAGCCAAAGGGCAGTAGGCAACTGGGACATAGGAACAGTTTTCATCACATCAGGACTAGGATCGGGACGGCCAACCAGGGTGGTCATCCCGATATTGTTTGAGGTTATCGTTTCAGGTAGGTTAGTAAAGGGATAGGAGAGTGATAGATTGCCAGACGAATGAACTGACCGCCTATCTACCCCTTTACTCCACCCCCCTACTCCTGAGGAATCAGGCTTCCACAGAATTCAAAGCCCGCTCTATCCGGCGGAAATCAAACCCCATAGCCCGCAGGGCATGCCACAGATGTCCCTGCAGGAAAAAGAATGCCAGGAAGAAATGGGTATTTGCCAGCCAGCACCGGGAGGTATGGGCACCCAAAGGCAATTTCACCGCATCGGCAAAGTAGGGTGCAATGCCTAGCTTGACTTCTAAGGGCGCACCATAAAACTCAACGGGATAAGCCAGAGTGTTGACCGCACAGAAGTAAGCCGCCACAAATCCAGCCAGCGCAATACCTCCCAAGGAGTAAGAGAGGATCGCTTCCCCAGAAAAAATTAGCACTTTCTTGGCCCAGTTGAGTGGGGGCACCAGAATATGCCAGATCCCTCCTGCAATCAGCATCACACCGACATAAACATGCCCACCGACCAGGTCTTCTAAGTTATTCACGCTGGCAAAGTGGGTTTGATAGCCGTAGATGATGGCTGGGTTGAGGGTCGGCTCCGTCACCACACGGACAGTCTGACTGCCCACATCATAGAGTCCACCCCAGACTGTGGCTTTAGCAACCAGCAGCAAGGCTCCCATGCCTAAAAAGAGAAGATGGTGTCCCAAAATCAGCCCCAATTGCCTGGGATCATTCCAGTCAAAATGGAATTTACGGGCCTGACCCGACGCCGTTTTCAGGTCTTCTGGAACTCTGAGCATATGGAACAATGCCCCTGCACCCAGCACGGCAGAAGAAATGAGATGGACAGCCCCCACCACAAAGTAGGGATAAGTATCCATCACCTGTCCCCCATTGCCTACACCCAGGCCCAGGGTGGCTAAGTGGGGAAGCAGAATCAATCCCTGTTCCCCCATCGGGAGGGCCGGATCAAAACCAGAAACTTCAAATAACGTAAATGCGCCAACCCAGAAGGTAATCAACGCAGCTTGCGCCACGTGAGCTGCAATAAACAAGCCAGAACGATCTGCGAATCGGGCATTTCCAGCCCACCAGTCATACCTCACCGTGGGATTATCGTATGTCTGCATAGATTGATGACGTTGATAAAGGACCAGACTTATTGAGAAATATACTCAATAAAACTCTGGAAATTAGTTTAGAATCTTTCTCAATAAGAAAGAGTTAAGTTCTATTAAGAATGCCTGTGTAATCCTTCTGGGCTAGCCTACATAATTTGCCAAGGGGGAATTCAGAAGGCTAAATGGCTTGTATGGCAGAAAAAATAACACATACTATTAAGAAATAATCTCACTTCAATTGGAGAAGCTCCTGGGTCATCCCGATCGTGCCCCCGGCCACAGGTATCAGGGCAGGCCCGTCTGGGGCACGGCCCATCTATACGGGAACATCCCGGAAATGAAACAACGCTGAGAACAGGGTGAAAATTCTGCCATTAAACTGTTAGGCCGATCTCATGGAGAACCTCGGATCACCTCATTCTCTACTTGAAACTCCAGGGGATGATAGGGGCAATTTGGGAGATTGAGCCATGACGAATCACAACCACTACGACCTGATTATCATTGGCACCGGGGCTGGAGGGGGAACCCTGGCCTACCAGGTAGCTCAGAGCGGTAAGAAGATTCTGATCCTGGAGCGGGGACCTTTCCTGCCCAGGGAAAAGGACAACTGGGATACAAAAGTGGTGTTCGGCAGCGATCGCTACCACAATCCAGAGGTCTGGTACGATCGGGACGGTAAAGAACTGCACCCTGGCCTGAGCTATGCGGTCGGTGGCAATACCAAACTCTACGGCGCAGCCCTGTTCCGCCTGCGGGAAAAGGACTTCGAGAAGTATGCCCACCGGGATGGCATTTCGCCGGAATGGCCCCTGAAATATCGAGACTTTGAACCCTATTATGTGCAGGCTGAGAAACTCTATCAGGTCCACGGTCAGAGTGGCGAAGACCCCACCGAGCCGTTTCGTAGTGAGGACTATGCCTATCCTGCGGTCAGTCATGAAGCCCGCATTCAGGAAGTGGCTGAAGCTCTCAGGGCAAAGGGACTGAACCCTTACCATACACCAGTTGGGATTCGGCTGAATGAAGCGCAACGGTATCTGAGTCAGTGCATTCGTTGCAGTACCTGTGATGGCTATCCTTGTCTGGTGCAGGCCAAGTCTGATGCCGAAATCAGCGCAATCCGTCCGGTGATGGCACAGGAGAACGTCACCCTGTTGACAGAAGCAAAGGTGTTGAAACTGCTGACCAGTCCCTCTGGGCGGGAAGTCACGGCGGTGGAAGTCGAAGTTCAGGGAGAACGCCATCAGTTCTCTGGGGATCTGGTGGCGATCGCCTGCGGGGCGATCAATTCTGCTGTCCTGCTGTTGCGATCGGCCAATGATCAGCATCCCCATGGCGTAGCCAACCGTTCTGGCCAGGTGGGCCGGAACTTCATGAAGCATGTGTTGGGTTCGGTGATTGGTGTCAGTAAAAAGCCCAATCCCACCGTGTTCCAGAAAACCCTCTCCGTGAATGACTTCTACTGGGGGGAAGCAGGCTATGATTACCCGATGGGCCAGATTCAGACCCTGGGCAAGGTGAATAAAGAAGCCTTGGAAGGCAGTGCCGAGGCTTATGCCCCTCTAACGCCAGAACAGGTTGCTACCCATTCAGTCGATTGGTGGCTGACCACGGAAGATCTGCCCAATCCCAATAACCGCATCCTTGTAGAGGGAGATCGGATCATCCTGGACTACACTGAAAACAATTCAGAACCCTACGATCGTCTGCAAGAACGCTGGATTGAGGTACTCAAGTCGATCGACTGTGGCGATGAAATCCTCTCCCACTGCTCCTACTTCGTCAAAGGCTCCAAAACCTACTTCACGGGCAAATTACCTCTGGATGGGGTGGGTCATCAAGTGGGCACCTGCCGATTCGGAGAAGATCCGGCCACCTCTGTCCTGGATCTGAACTGTCGCACCCACGATGTTGATAATCTCTATGTGGTGGATGGCAGTTTCTTCTGCTCCAGTGGAGCCGTCAACCCAACCCTGACGATCATTGCCAATGCCCTGCGGGTGGGCGAACATCTGGTCGATCGACTGAACGCTTAAAGGTTAATCCCTATGGTCCATGGTTCTCACTGGTTTGCGATCGCAGCAGAGCCTGTCCCATCCACCGAGAGCGCTTTCTGGCTCCGACACTGGTTGGAAAGCCTGCTCCAGGAGATCGCCCTCCTCCTGGAAAGCGTACTGGAGTTCATCGCCATCCTGACGATTATCGTTGCGGTGGTGACCGCCCTGCAGAAAATCTTCCGCCGGGGTCTGCAGGGAAAATGGCAGCCCCTGCATCAGACCATTCGCCTGGAGTTGGGGCTTTCCCTGGCCTTGTCCCTGGAATTTCTACTAGCCGCCGACATTGTCGGGACAGCCATCTCCCCCAGTTGGAACGCGATCGCCAAACTCGCAGCCATCACTGGCATCCGCACCTTCCTCAACTTCTTCCTCCAGCGGGAGGTTCGGGAATTGCAGGAGATGACCCGATCTGCCCACGATCCCCCCGCCGAATAATCCTGGCCTTTGGCAGGCGTTGGATTGCAACGCCTCTACAGATACCCCCTATCCACGGAAAATCAACATGCAGACTCCATCCTATCCCTGGCAGCCTCTTGGCGCGATCGATCCCAAAACCCTGACAGATAGCAGAATCCAGCTACACTACGCTATCCAATTCATGGCTGCAACGGGAGCGGCCCTGGCCGAGCCCCAGCCCGATTACAGTCACACCAGCCTCGCCTGGAACCCTAAATTCCAGGGATTCGTGACCCTGATCGTCCCCGCCCCTACCCCATTTCGGGTCGGCCTGGAACCCGTCAGCCTAACTTCAGTACTCCTGGACGAACAGGGCCAGACGATCGCTGCCTTGCCCCTACCCCAGAAAACCCTGGCCGAAGGATTCGATTGGCTCAGACAGGAAATCACCCGCTTGGGTGCGGAGGCCGATCGAGTCCAGCCCCTTTCCTATCCACCCGATGATTTTCCAGACCACCCGATCGCCCATGGAGCTGCCTTCGATGTCACTGACAAGGCATCCCGCCAGGAGTTAGCGAACTACTACGCCAATACCCTGGAGGCGCTGCAAACCCTCACCTGTGCTGAAGCCCAAGACATTTCTCCTGTGCGCCTCTGGCCCCACCATTTTGACCTGGCTCTGCTGATCACCCTGCCCAGCCTGCCCGATGACACCTCCCGCACCGTTGGCCTGGGCCTCTCTCCCGGTGATACCAGCTACCCTGAACCCTACTGGTATGTTTCCCCCTATCCCTACCCGGATACCCCTTCCCTGCCTGCCCTGGAAGGGAAGGGCTTCTGGCATACCCAGCATTGGGTTGGGGCTGTGCTAACCGCGTCCCAGTTGGGGCAAAACTCTACAACTCAGGACCAACAATTGCAAGCCTTTCTGAATTCAGCTCTGAGCGCCTCGATCTCCCTTTTATAGCAAAGCCATTGTGCCCCGCCCAGGCGTTGCCTGCAAAAACCCACCCCGGCCCTGGGGACCACCCCTCCCAAGAGGGGATTTAATCTACACCCCACCCAGGTGTTGCGGGCAACACCTTCATCTATATAAGTAATCGGGTGAGATTAATTAATAAGAAGGGGGGTCTGGGGGCGAAGCCCCCAGGAAGGGGGCACGCCCCCTTCACCCCAACTCTCATCCTTAATTTAATTGTGCCGACCTACTTACCTATGAACAAATCCTTTAACCGGCTTTTCCTGGCCTTCTGCGCCACTGCCGTTGTCTTAATTCCCCAGGCACGGACCTATCCCCAGCCTCCCCCGGGCAGAATCAGCGGGGTAGCGATCGCCCAGACCCAACCCATCCAGCAAGCGGTGCTGGCTGTGGACTCGGTGGGTATCACCGTCTCCGATATGGATCAGGCTGTTCAGTTCTACTCCCAGGTTCTGTCCTTCCAGAAGGTGTCGGATGTGGAAGTTTGGGGATCGGAGTATGAGCAATTGCAGGGCCTGTTTGGCCTGCGCATGCGAGTTGTGCGGATGCAATTGGGCCGCGAATTTATTGAACTGACAGAATACCTGACCCCCCAGGGTCGCCCGATTCCACCGGATTCCCGCAGCCACGATCGCTGGTTTCAGCATATTGCGATCGTGGTCAGCGATATGGACAAAGCCTATGCCCGACTACGCCAGTTCAAGGTCAAACATGCTTCCACTGGCCCTCAGCGCCTGCCCGATTGGAACAAAAATGCCGGCGGGATTCGGGCCTTCTACTTCCGGGATCCCGATGGGCACAATCTGGAGATCATCTACTTCCCGCCGGATAAGGGGGATCCGAGGTGGCAAAAGCCAACTGAGCGGCTGTTTCTGGGCATTGACCACACGGCGATCGTGGTGAGTAATACAGACACCAGTCTGAAGTTTTATCAGGAGGCCCTGGGTTTACGATTGGCTGGGGAAAGCGAAAATTATGGAACCGAGCAGGAGCACCTTAATAATGTGTTCGGAGCCCGACTTCGGATCAGTGGCCTCAAAGCAGCGGCGGGTCCGGGAGTCGAATTTCTGGAGTATCTGGCTCCCCAGGATGGCCGATCGTTTCCGGCTGATGCCCGTGCCAATGACCTGTTTCACTGGCAGACAACCCTGGTGGTAAATAATCTGGATCTCATTGCCCAAGGACTACGGCAGCAGCGCTATTCTTTCATCTCGTCGGGGGTGGTGACTTTGCCAGGAACAGCCCTGGGCTTCAGAAAAGGTCTGCTGGTTCGTGACCCAGACGGTCATCCCATTCGCCTGATTGAAAAGTGATCGAGCCCATGTCAGAAAATGACCTGGGGACTTTCTCAACAAGGTTTCATCATCCTTGCTAGGTCAGTTTAACCCTGGATGCTTGCAATCGAGCCTGAATGCGTTTCCAAGTCAATTGCAGTCGGAATAACCAGACTGGCCAGGCTGTCTGGTCGAGATACTGGAAAAACAGGGACTTTTCGGGATGGCGGAAACCGGGGGTCCAGGGCTTACCGCTTTCCAGAAAATGGATAATGTAGGCATCCTTGAGAAGTTGCTGGTAAACAGCCTCACTGTAGGGGGTATCCTGCCAGGAATAGCGGAAGATCGTACTAGACCGGTTCCAGCGGGGATCCAGTTCACCCCAATCCCCTGCCAAAACCGCATTTAAGCCATCCTGATCATGCCAGCGGATCTGCTGACGGTGCTGGCGAATGTAGTCGATCAAGCTGGCACTGATGTTCTGATTGCGCCATTTCACCAGATCCAAACAGAGAACCCCGGAGTTAAAGTACCTGGCATCGGCTGGAATGCCCAGTTCCCGGTAGTTCAGTAAACCTCTCTCCGAGGAAACAGACGGAACCCCGATATCTACGGCTGCCAGGAGGGCCTTACCGCCCATTTCAAATTGCCAGAGTTGGGCCAAATCCCCCTGCACAATTAAGTCACAGTCCAGATATATGGCCCGATGCAGATGGGGAGGAAGCAGGTCTGGAATCAGCAGTCGGTAGTAAGCGGCAGAAGTCAGGTGCCCGGAGAGGAGCAGGTCATCCACCAGAGCCGGATTGGGCCGCAGCCACTCGATCGTGACAGGATGAGATCGCAAGGTGCGTTCCAGCCTTTGTCGGTTGGTGGGACTGATGCCGCCATCAATTACGAAAAGTAAAATGCTGTGGCTTGGACTCAGATTTTTGACGGCGGAAAGGACAGTGACAGCTAGGCCCATAGCGTAGTGGTTGTCAGCGGCACAGACCAGCACAATGGGCCTCCCAAGGGTCGCAATCTGGGAAGGAGCGGTTGCACCACATTCAGAGAGCTGAACCATAGCACAGTTCCTCCTGCGGAATCGTCATCGGTACTTTAACTCTGGACCAGGTAATATCCTGGCGTTTGACTGCTGCTGGCACACCGGCTGCGATCGCACAGGCTGGGATATCCTTTGTCACAATGGATCCGGCTGCAATTACGCTGTTGTGGCCAATCCGGACATTCTTCAACACCCGCACCTGCATACCCAGCCACACATGATCATCAATGTGAATGTAGCGGGCCAGATTGATGCGGCGATCGGTCCTCAAGTCGAGAATGGCATGGGAATCGCCACACCGAATATCAATATCATGGGAAAGCATGCAATCGCTCCCGATCGTGATTTCGGCATGGGGATCTGCCAGACCAATGGTGGCTCCCGCGATGGTGGTATTGGCCCCAATCTCGAGGCGACAGCAATCGTCGTTGATCCACAGATGGCCGCCCTGAATCTGGCAACCAGCCCCAATCACAATTCGGTTATGGGATCCATGAATCTGAATCTGAGTATTGCGAAGCTGTACTCCCGGTGCGATGACGATCGTATTGTGCTCCCCACCCATTTCAAAGGTCACCTGTTGCAAAAAAGGAAGCGTCCCCGAGGTTTCAATCTGAATGGTGTTATGTTTCCCCTGTACCCGCCGCCGATTGCCCTGTTGGGCATACATCAGAGCTGCCAGACCAGCCCGCAAGGGAGGATAAGCTTTCAATTTTTTCCACATCATTGGCTTTTCCAACTACAGAACTTCAATCCCAAGTACAGGCAGTGCATGCACCGCCTCTAGGCCACCCGTGCGATCGATCTCGCCCCGATCACAGCCCGCCGGGCGATCGCCCGCTCATAACTGGCTTCCTGTAAAGCTCCAATCCGTTCCAGACTGTAATGGGAAAGGACTCGATCACGGGCCTGAGCCCCAAACCGCATCCGCTGTTCCGGATTTTGCAGCAGATTGCAGATGGCTGTCGCAATCTGGCGGGGACTGCGGGGTGGCACCAGATGGCCATAGCGCCCCTGATCCAGCAGTTCCGCCATCCCGCCTGCATTGCTGGCCACAATCCCCCGGCCTGCAGCCATCGCTTCGGTACAAACCAGCCCAAAACTCTCCCAAATGCTGGGGAAGACACAGATGTCTGTAACCGCCAGGGCCGCTGGAATTAGATCCAGGGGAATGCCACCCGTGAACTCCACCGCATGTTGATAGAGGTGCAGTCTGGATTCCAGATATTGCTGCATGTTCATGCCCGGTTGGGGCGAGTTCCAGGCAGGTCCCACAAAGCGAAACTTGACCTGGGGATAGCGATGGAGCACCAGGGGAATGGCCCGCACCAGATCCAGAACACCTTTGCGAACTTCCAGCCGCCCCAGAAAGGTAACGACATTGTGGTGGGTCTGAATTGGAATATTGAGCAGGCTTGCTGCTGGAATATAGGGATAAGGGACAGAGGCGAGTAAATCCGAGTTCAATTGCCAGTCAGTCACGACCTTCTGGCCGATCGCTTGGGACGGGGCCACAATTTCATCTGCTTCCAGGGCATGGCGATACTCCGGATCGGTATGGCGATCGTAGCCTGCCCGTCGCTGGGGCAACTTGCCCCGCCGTAAAGCGCCCAGAGTCCATCGGGCCTGGGCTTCCCAAGGACGCAGGGGACTCCCGATCTGATCCAGCACATAGCGGGGGGTGTGTAGTTTCAGGGCCAGGGGAATCTCAGGCACCAGACGCACCGCCTCGGCTGCATCTGCACCACAGTCTGGTCCCTCCAGCACATCAAAGTGAACTGTCTGATGACGGACCGCAAAGACTGAACCAACGGCTCTGGAGAACTCAGCCCGATCGCGGACAGCGATCCGATGCACTAAGACGCCCGCTTCATCGTCCACACGCATAGAGGGAATGCAAGCTTGGGCAACAGCTCCAGCGAAAACTTCTACTCGATGACCCCGTTGCTGTAACATTTGAGCAGCCTGACGCACATAGGTGGCAATGCCCCCGAAGGCTGTATCTGGCGGATATTCGTAGCTGATGAAGGCAATTTTCATAACAAGCTGTCCTGAATTCAATGAAGGGTTACAGACACAATGCGGGAATTTCGGTATGCACCCCAGCCAGGAAGTCATCCAGATGAGCATTTAAGCGATCGGGATGGCGTTCCTCGGCCATGGCCTGGTAATAGGCTCTGGCGATCTCTTGCAACTCTGTCAGCGGCATGGAAAAGACCCGACGCAAAGACTGCCCCAGGTGATCGAAATCCAGGCTGATGAAACTCTCTTGCAGACGAGCACTGAAGCTGTGGGGCACCTGTCCCACCGGCACACAGCGGGCATAGGCGCACTCACTGTACTTCAGAAGTTCCAGCCCGTACCGGGAGGGGGAGACGAACATCCAGCGAAACTGGGATAGGTAGTTCATATAGCGCTCTCCGACGATCGCATGCCGCTGACGCTGCCCGTTGTCTGGATAGCCGGGATGCTTGAGGTGATGAACTTTGCCCCACAACAGGGGATTGTGCCGCACCCCATCCAGGAAGGCCTGCCGCTCCGGGTAGATGTGGGGATGGCGGGCTCCTGAGAAAATAACTTGCTTATGTCGGGGGCTGAGGGCTGGATCGATGGTATAGCTGTCCTGAAAAGGAAAGGGAATGAACACCATCTTGCGGTTGCCTGTAGCATCATCCAGTTCCTTAACCAGATCCGTTGGGGGATAGGTGCTCAAGTAGTAAACATTCTCCCGATCCTTGATCCGAAACAGGAACCGATAGAACCAGTGCTCCCGATAATATCCCCCCGGATCAACAATTTTGGGGACAAATAGGGTTTCTTGGTGAGTGGCAATGTGGTCTTCCAGAATCTCACATTCCCGTTCTGTGATCCGACTGTCAATCAGATTGACATGATCTAGATAGTGCGATCGTTTTTCTAGAAATGTGCAGGTCCATCCCATCTTCCCGGCATAGCCTGGACCCGCATCATGGGTGATCATTTTGGCGTAATCAAATTCATCCGACAGCAGCAAAATCTTTTTCATAGGACAGCAGCGAAATCCAAATTGCGGAGGTTAGGGATGGGGCATCAGGACAGCACCAGAGGCTGTTGAGATCGGGATCCTGATTCAGGCAAAATCCGTTCCTGGTAGCGACGAGAGAACTCAAAATCCAGCTCCACAAAACCCCGGAAGCGGGTCGGGTAGGGAATGACCCCCCTGGGATTGGGGGCATCCTGCACGGTAATTTTGGTCAGGTCCAGGAAATCATTGTTCACATCTGGACTGTTGATATACAGGCCAATGTGATAGTCTCCTTCCACAAAGGGCAGGCCCTGGATGGTGCCCTGCAAGTGCAGTGGATGGTGCTGATCCATGCGGTGCAAGGTGTCGCTCTGGCGCAGATCCACGATCGCGACTCGCACCCCTGTAGCTGAGTAAATCATCAGCTTCAGCTCACTGATCAATGTGGGTTTGGTGGCAGTGAATGCTAGCTGGAAGTCGATCGGCTCTCCGCTCACGACGGGGTTGGGAGAAAAGTCGAGTTGTTGCAGTTGTAGCGTGTCACACAGAGGCACCGCTTGTTGCAGATTCAGATCTACGGCCTGCTGACAGGCACTCAGGTAATCGTTGACCTGTTGAGTTGGATCACCCATACCGGCCACTTGACCTGAGCGGAGATGCACCACGGAATTGCAAAGGGTGCGGATGGCATTCATATCATGGCTGACAAAAATCAGGGTCCGGCCTTCATTCGTGGCCACATCTTCCATCTTGCCCAAGCACTTTTTCTGGAAAGCCACATCTCCCACCGCCAGGACTTCATCCACCACCAGGATTTCTGGTTCCAGATGGGCCGCTACGGCAAAAGCCAGCCGAATATACATACCAGAGGAATAGCGCTTCACGGGTGTATCCAGAAATCGTTCCACTTCAGCGAAGGCAACAATTTCATCAAACTTGCGCCGGATTTCGGCTTTGCTCATGCCCAGGATGGCTCCATTCAGCAGGATATTTTCCCGCCCTGTCAGTTCAGGATGAAAGCCGGTGCCCACTTCCAGCAGGCTGGCTACCCGCCCCTTGAGGCTAACTCGTCCTTCGGTTGGTTCTGTGATCTGACTCAGGATTTTGAGCAGGGTGGACTTGCCCGCCCCATTGCGACCAATGATGCCGATACGATCGCCCCGATTGACTTCAAAAGACACATCCTGCAAGGCCCAAAACACATCCTGGGGAGCCTTTTTCCCAGCCCGCCGACGCCCAGACCTGGGATTGAACGCAGTGACCAGATTGCGGGCACTCTCTACCATCACATCCTGCAGACACCGGCGCTGCTCCACTCTCTGTCCCAGGATGTATTGCTTACTTAAATTCTCGACTCGAATAGCTGTCTCTGACATGGTTTCCTCTTGGGATTCTATAGATGGAGGGAATTTGCAGGAAGCCCCTCTTTGCAGGGAGAGGGGCCATTGAGGGAACTCAAATCACATCGGCAAAGGTCCGTTCGTAAGCCCGGAAGTAACGTACACCGGTGATAAAAGCCAGGAAAACCAGACCCAGCGATAGGAGTAGACCTGGTAAATGCAGTTGAAACTGTCCGCCCAGAATCGCCCAACGAAATCCATCAATCACGCTGGCCATAGGGTTCAGATAGTAGAGCCACCGCCACTGTTCTGGGACAATGCTGCTGCTGAAGCCAACGGGTGAGAGGTAAAGGCCAAACTGAATCATGAAGGGGACGATGTAGCGAAAGTCCCGATATTTAACGTTCAGGGTGGCCAGGAATAATCCACTGCCCAAAGATGCCGCCAGGGCAACGAGAATAAAGAAAGGCAGGGTCAGAATCCGCCAACTGGGGATGAAGGTATACCAGGTCATCAGACCCAGCAGAATCATACCGGACACCAGGAAATCCACACAACTGACAATTACAGCACTGGCTGGCACAACCAGGCGAGGGAAATACACCTTAGAAATCAGATTGGCGTTGCCGGTCAGACTGTTACTGCAATCGGACAGGGAACTGGCAAAAAGTTGCCAGGGCAACATCGCCGAAAAGACCAACAAGGGATAGGGAACGCCATTGGAGGGAAGTTTCGCTAATTGCCCAAAGACGACTGTGAACACGATCATGGTCATAAAGGGGCGGATGAGGGCCCAGGCCATCCCGATCGCAGTTTGCTTGTAGCGCACCAGGATATCGCGCCAGGCCAGGAAGTAGAACAGTTCCCGGTAGCGCCAGAGGTCTTTCCAATACTGCCGTCGGGTTCGTCCGCGTTCAAGAATCAGTTCAGTGGGACCGTTGCTCATAGTTCGAAGGGGGTTAGGTGACTTGATCTCACTATCGGAACCTGGTGCTTGAGATCGCGTTTGCGCCCATGTTCAACTTTCTGCATGCAAAATTCAGATGCGGAAGCACCCCCATGAAAAACTCCGGATCGGTTGTGGGAACGCTAGAACAGTTGTAGAGGTGGATCTAGCAGAAGTTTTTGCACGACGGTCTCCTTACGATCGCCCAACCTGTCCTTACCACCGTCTGGCATACAGTTCTATGAAGCGATCGCAGTCTACCCCGTCTGAGCTGAACGGCACCCCCGAAACGATTATTCAACTCGCACCAGCAGACCCACCCGACGCAGACCCAACAGAGGAAGGGGGAGAAGAAGCCTGGAGCCTGGTGGGAATAGTCGGCATGGTGCGCCGCAAAGTGCTCATCATTGGGGTGATGGCAGTTGGGGTTGGCTGCTTTATGGCCTATCGATCATCCAAGCAGATCATTGAATATCAGGGCAGCTTTCAATTATTGGTAGAGCCAGTTCAGGAGAAGCAAACCCTGGCGCAGTTGACGGAAGCCAAAGGAAGCTCAACAGGTGAACTGGACTACTCAACCCAGATTGAGGTCATGCTCAGCCTGAAAACCCTGGAACCCATTCTGAAACAGGTGAATCAGCGAACACCTGGAACAGACTACGGATCAGTGATTAGTAAGCTGTCTGTCATCCGCTTGGGAGAAACAAAAATCATTCAGGTCTCCTATCACGATACCCGTGCCGATCGGGTCAAAGCAGTCTTAAAGGGCCTGTCTGAAGGGTACCTGAAATATCGAACTGAAGACCAGAAAGCTCAGCTGCGCCAGGGATTGGACTTTGTAGACAAACAACTCTTCAATACCCAGACCCGCGTCAATAGCCTGCAACAGCAAATCCAGCGGTTGCGCAGGCAGTATAACTTTACTACTCCTGACACCTATGGAGAACAACTGGCCTCCCGCTTAGCCATTATTTCCCAGGAACGCCAGGGCGTTGAAACGGAGTTGGCTGTGGTGGAGAAACAGAATACTATCCTGAAAAATCCGACCAATAGGGATTTTAGTCTCAGCCAATCCCTGGCTTATCAGCAACTCTTACAACAGTACCGAGCCCTGGAACAGGTGGTCGCTTTTGAAGCCACTCGTTTTACGCCAGACAGTCCCAATCTCCAGCAGTTGAAAGAGAAACAAGAATCCCTGCGGTCTTTGCTGGAAGCAGAAGCAAAGCGAAGTTTGGCTACCCAGGTCACTGCGATCGAAAGCCAACTCCAAACCCTGCAAATCCGCCAGCAGGCCCTCCTAGAGACCGAAAAGCAAGTCAGACAACGGCTGGCAGATCTGCCAGCCGTATCTCGTCAGTTCACGGATTTGCAACGAGAGATAGGTGTTGCCACAGAAACCCTGAAGCGTTTGCTGGAGACCCAGGTCCGGTTGCAGATCCAGGCTGCTCAGAATGAAGTCCCCTGGCAATTGATCTCCCCTCCCGGCCCCCCTCAACGCAAGCCCCCCAACAGCCTTTCCAAAGCTCTGATCACTGGTGGGTTGGGGGGGGCTATCCTGGGCCTGGTCCTGGCCTTTCTGTTAGAGAAATTAGAAAACACCTACTACTCGCTCCGGGAGCTAAAAAAGCGAGTTAAGTTACCCTTGCTAGGGGTAATTCCGCTCAATCCCAACTTAGTCCCGGCAGTTCCTAAGCAGCGTCTGATTAATCTACCAGAACAACAGCCGCAAATTATCCGTCAGGTCCTGGCCTTCTGGTCAGCGAAACCAGAAAGTCATGGATTTATGGAGGCATTTCGATCGCTTTACGCCAATTTGCAGCGACTGGAAACCGGGGGGTTGAGATCGATCGTCATCAGTTCCGCTCTGCCCCGAGAGGGCCGCACCACTGTGGCCATTCACCT
This sequence comes from Leptolyngbya sp. 'hensonii', assembly GCF_001939115.1. GTDB lineage: Bacteria > Cyanobacteriota > Cyanobacteriia. The sequence goes on from NZ_MQTZ01000050.1 coordinate 72,618, forward strand.
AGCCCAGGCCGCCGCCGCTCTGGGGCAAAAAGTTCTTCTGGTCGATACCCACCTCCGGCCCAGTGGCACCCAGGTCCATACGCTGCTGGGCATTCCCAATAAAGAGGGCCTGAGTCACTTGCTGGCCGGTGAAGTTTCCCTGGAGCAGGTGGTGCAGCAGATCCCCTGGGAAAAAGCTCTCTATGTCATCACCATGGGCAGTACCCCCAGTGACCCCACCCGGATGTTATCCTCTCCAAGCATGCCTAGCCTGATGGCAGAACTCCACCAAACCTTTGACCTGGTGATCTACGACATGCCTCCCTTAATGGGCTTAGCCGACGTGAACTTAATCGCCTCTGCTACAGATGGGGTGCTTCTGGTCACCGCCTTGGGCCGTCGTGGCTCCGCCGAAGCCCTCAACCAAACTCTGGAACGTATCAAGATTGCTCACCTAAGTGTTCTAGGGATCGCAGCCAATAAAGTCAGAGACTATACCGTCGATCTGTACCAGTAAGACAACTTTGCAACCTGTCAGGCAGTGCATATCTCCATCACATCGAGATATAGATAAAGGCATCCACACTTCAATCCTTGGCAAACTCCGCGCCTGTGAAGTTTATAGCTTCTTGGAGGCCATCTATGACATCTATGACATTAAGCCAGTGCATACTCTCCTGTTTGAGTACGGCAGCAATTTTCCTGGGTCAAGTTCCTACAGCTACACCCTCCCAATTCAATCCCAACTCAGTTTTTCTGGCTCAGGTTACTGCTATCGATCTCTACAACCAGGGCAAACAGAAAAGCGATAGTGGGGACTACCGGGGCGCGATCGCCCTCTACGATCAGGCTATCCAGCTTGATCCCAATTTCGCAGGGGCTTATAACAACCGAGGAGTAGCCCTGATCGAATTAGGTGACCTGAAAGGAGGAATTGCAGACTATAACCGGGCTATTCAAATTGGCGGCAACTACTCAGTAGGTTATGCCAACCGGGGCGGAGTTCGGTTCTTTTTAGGCGATTTCAAAGGAGCACTCACCGATCTGAATCGAGCCATTCAAATTAACCAAAATTGGGGTGAAGGTAGTCTCGCCAAAGCTTACAGTAGACGGGCTTACGTGCGATTAGAGTTGGGCGATCGATCGGGCGCGATCGCCGATCTCAAGACATCTATCCAACTGGATACAACAGCCCCAGAGAATTATCTCAACAAACAATTAGAAGCAGCGGTTGCCGCTCAAAACTGGTCAAGAGCCATTTTTCTGGTCGAAGTTATTATTGCGGTTTATCCCCAGTCTGCTGCTGAGTACACAGCCTACCGCACCCGTCTGCAAAAGATTGAAAGCAATTGATATTAGGAGCCTACCTCAATGAAAGCAATCTACACAGTTCTACTACTATGTCTGATCGGAACATCAGGCAACATCATGCCAGTAAGTTACGCTCAGGAAATCCCTCCGGTTCCTGCCAGTGAAAAACCCCAGACCAGTGCGCTGAAACTGCTGGAGTTGGGTGATGACAGAACAATTGCCCAGGACTACAAAGGCGCGATCGCTGCTTACAATCAAGCCCTTGCAATCAATCCATCATTTGTGCTGGCCTATATCAGTCGAGGCTACGCTCGATTTCGATCAAGAGATTTCCAGGGAGCTGAAGCCGATCTGAAACGAGCCATCCAGATTGATCCGACCTATTCGAGTGCCTATGCAAGTCTCGGATTCTTTTATCTGGGCTCTGAAAATTACCAGTCAGCGCTGCAGAATTTTACCCTGGCGATTCAAGTGAATCAAAACTGGGTCGAAGGGAGTCTATCGGATACCTATATAGGCCGTGGATTAACTCGTTTGGAACTGAAAACCTACCAGGGAGCTTTGGCAGACTTGAATCAGGCGATCCAAACCAATCCTCGCAGTTCTCCTGCTTATACGGGTCGTGGCATGGTTTATGTGGAGCTGAAGCAATATCAGGCGGCCCTGGCCGACTTCAATCAGGCAATTCAACTGAATTCCAACTGGAAAGGCATCAAGCTGGCTATGGCTTACAGGGAGAGAGGGTTGCTCTACAGCAAGCTGGGCAGCAGGTCTAAAGCAGTGGCCGACTTTCAGAAATCATCTGATCTGTACCAGCGTCGGGGCGATCGCCGGGAGTATCTGGCGCTCCTGAGTCGAATTTATCAGTCTCAGACAGACGGCTTGCCACTTCAGGTGGATCTCCCCTGTTATGTGATTACGGCTTCTGGCAAAGTTGCAGATTTGAATCGCCTCTGTGTCAGTTCAACCCCTCAATAGTTGCCGCTGAGGAACAGGGTGTAACGTATACGTCAACGCAACACCTGCGCCAACACGATCGCTACTCTCCCCCCAGCACACTGAGATTATCAAAGGTCTGTTTCTGGCTCTGCCCAACCTGCCTGAATCTCGGTGAATCCATATGCTCAAAAAGTTTAGACAGTCCCTCTCCCAGGTTTTCAATCGACGTGCTGCTTCGGAACAGGTGAGCTCTGACTCTCCTCCGGATCAGGTTCAGCTTTCGATCGTGACCCAGTTTTACCCGCCTGATTTTGCTGCTACCGGACAGTTTGTTGATGAGCTGGCTCAACAGCTTTCCCAGCAGGCCATGCAAGTCCAGGTGTTTACGGGGCAGCCCAGCTACGCTTTTGAAACAGCCCAAGCTCCAGAGGTTGAGCAGATGGGCCAGGTACAAGTGCGCCGTTCCCGACTGTTACGCTCTCGCTCTCGCCGCTTTGCCGGACGGACGATTAGCAGTCTGGCTTTTTGTTGGCACGCCGCCCTCCATTTACTCCAGCGGGAGCATCGGGGAGACTTACTTCTCTTTACGAGTGAGCCTCCGTTTCTGCCGGTCCTAGGCTATCTGGGCAAACTCCTCTTTCAGGCTCCCTATGCCTGTCTGGTCTATGACCTATATCCAGAAGTGGCGATCGAGCTCAAGGTGTTATCCCAAAATCACTGGCTGGCCCGCTTCTGGGATGCTGTCAACCAACGGGTCTGGCAGGCTGCAGAAGTGATTATCGTTCCATGCCAGACCATGAAAGACCGGATGGTGGCTAAGGTGCCAGAGGTAGCCCACAAAATCACAGTGATTCACAACTGGGCGGATCCAGACTGGATCAAGCCGATCGTCAAATTAGAGAATCCTTTCGCGCACTCCCACGACCTGGTTGAAAAATTCACGGTACTCTATTCGGGTAACATGGGCCGCTGCCACGATATGGATACCATTCTGGGAGCAGCCGAGGAACTCAAGGATGAGCCAGTGCAGTTTGTCTTTATCGGCGGGGGACCCAAGCGAGAAAGCTGCCAGGAGCAAGTCCGGCAGATGGGGCTGACAAACTGCCTGTTTCTGCCTTACCAGGATAAAGCTCTCTTACCCCAATCCCTGACAGCTTGCGATCTGTCGTTGGTGAGTGTGGATGTGGGTATGGAGGGGCTGGTGGCTCCCAGCAAATTCTATGGGGCTCTGTCCACGGGCCGCCCGGTTGCGGTGATCTGTGAGTCCCACTCCTACCTGCGATCGCTGGTGGCAGAAGCGGGTTGTGGAGCTGCCTTCAGCAATGGAGACAGCGAAGGACTGGCCGGGTTTATCCGCTATCTGGCTAAGGATCCAGAAATGGGGAAACAGATGGGCCGGGCAGGCTATCGCTATTTGCGCGGATCGTTTACCCCTCAGGCGATCGGAAAGCAATACTTCAAACTTCTGCATCAGGCGGTGTTAAAGCATGCGGATTTGAAACGGGCCTTGGCCCGACAGGAATTTCAGCTCTATTACCAGCCTATAGTTTCCCTGCGGACAGCTGAACTGACCGGCTTGGAAGCACTGGTGCGGTGGCAACACCCTACCCGGGGTCTGCTCTACCCCGAGGAATTCATCTCTGCTGCTGAGGAAACAGGCTTGATTGTTCCCCTCGGCTGGCAGGTTTTGGAGGCCGTCTGCCAGCAGCTTGACCACTGGCAATCGCGCTTTCCCCACCTCTCCCTCCAGGTTAGTGTCAACCTGTCCAGCCAGCAGTTGTTTCAACCTAACCTGATCTCCAAGATTGATGAACTGCTTCAGAAATATCATCTGGATGGTCGTTCCCTCATGCTGGAAGTAAAGGACCAGACGGTAATGGCTGATGCTGCCGCAACGACCGCTTTGCTGTTACAACTACGGGCCCGTCAGATTCAGGTTTGTATTGATGACTTTGGTGTCAGCCATACTTCCCTGGAGTATCTGCACCGGTTCCCGGTAGATGCCCTCAAGGTCGATCGCTCACTCATCAGCCAGGTCTGTGTTGAACAGAATACGGTCAAACTGATTGAGACCATCCTGATCCTGGCCCAGGATCTGGGCATGAGCGCGATCGCTACGGGGATTGAGACTTCAATCCAACTGCATCGCCTGAAGGAAATTGGATTTACCGGTGGCCAGGGCTATCTCTTCTCACCTCCAGTGCTGGCAGAGGAGATTGAACAACAGTTGCAACATCTGAAACGGATGAATGTTATGAATCAGGCAGTTCTCTGCCAGAGTGCCCCTGCACCACTGACTGTTACAGCCGATCAGGCCCCTCTGATTCTGGTGATTGACGATGACCGCGCCATGCGAACCATCTTAAAGGGGATGATGACGAAAGAGGGATACCGGGTGGCTGAAGCGGTTAATGGGATAGAAGGTGTTGAAGCCTTTCAGAATCTCCGCCCCAATTTGGTATTACTGGATGCCATGATGCCTGGGATGGATGGCTTTACCTGTTGCTCGCAGATGCGATCGCACGTCTCTACTGAAGCCATGGCCACAACAACAGTCCTGACCATCCCGCCCATCCTCATGATCACCGCTCTGGATGACTCCGAGTCCGTTGATAAAGCCTTTGCTGCTGGTGCAACTGACTACATCACAAAACCCATTAATTGGGCTGTCTTACGCCAGCGGTTGAAACAAATGTTGTAGTTAAATAAAGGTTCCTTACTTTTATGTTTAAGGTAGGAACCTTTATCTGCCTAGAACGTCCAAGTGGTGAAATGACACTCGTTTGTCTTACGGTCTTCACTTAGATTTCACTTTTAACCCCTAAGTTGAAGGAGTGATGTTGAGACGTGATCTGAGTCATATTACTCAATTAAATCTTTGTCTAAAGTAAGGTACGGGGTGAATTCGATACAGGTGAATTCGATACAGGTGAATTTCATACAGAAATATGCCTCAATCTGCCTCCAGTACCGCCTTAGGCCAGTCAGTTCAGTCCTTTTGGAGTTGGTATAATGTCGGCAAGAATATCAGAGAATGAATCAGCGAAAAGCGGGTCTGTAGGGACCAATACTCGATTTAGTTTTCATCGGGCTCTCAAAGATATTCTGGGCAGTTTTTTTAGATTAGCCCACAGGGTGCATAATTTTTCTCACTACAGTTTTGGACAAGATTACATCCTAGAGCCTGCTTACGGTGAGTCTGGTTTTCTGATGACCAGCCAGGGAGATGATATTAAGCCCGGAGATCTGGTTATCCTATCCAATGGCTCTGCCTGTACTCAATACCAGGTTAAGGAAATCGAATACTATTTTGATTCCTGCGACATCTGGACAGCACTCTTAAATCCTGTTAATTCTTGAGATGGAATAGTTCCAATTTCAGGCTCAAGTATGACTCCTCCTCGCCCAGTCTGGGATGCCAGTCGCTTTCTACAAACACTGGTCTATTTTGAAGCAGTTCCCGTTGTTAGCTGGGTGCAAAGAATGTTATCGGGCGGTACCCCCATTCCACCTTTCCAACCCGAAGTCAATGTTCTGTTTGACTTCGGCCAATCCACAACTCCCCTCGGGGAGCGCTGGGGTTCTCTGGATGATGGGGTCATGGGAGGGGTGAGTACCAGCTCATTTTCCAGTTCAGCAGGGGCAGCACTATTTAGTGGCGTGGTTTCTACAGCCAACTCTGGCGGGTTTGCTTCGGTACGAACCCGAAATTTTGAGCCGCCCCTCGATCTCTCTTCCTGTGCTGGCTTGGAGCTGCGGATTAAGGGAGATGGCCAGCGATACAAGTTCCTGATTCGAGATGAGGAGACATGGGATAGCGTCGCCTATGCCTCCTCCTTTGATACTGTGGCAGATCAATGGCTTACCATCCAACTTCCCTTCACCCAGATGGTCCCTGTCTTTCGGGCCAAAACGGTCAATACAGCCCGTCGTTTGAATACAGCTCAGATTAGATCGCTCCAACTGATGCTGAGCAAGTTTGAATATGACGGTGTGCTAAATCCCCACTTTGTATCCGGTGAATTTCGACTTCTGATTCAATCCATTCGGCTCTACAAGTAAATCTCATGCGACGACTCAGCCAGGTTTTGCTCGTGCTTGCCTGCCTCTATGGTCTGTACCTGATCAAATCGGCCATGGGCATTAATATCCTGAGTGATTATCACCTCACAGACCTGTTCTTCCATCCGATTCCAGTCATGAAAGCGCTGGCTCATAAATTCATCTGGTAAGTGCTCCAGCAGAGAACTTGCGCAGCCGCAGAGCGTTGATTACTACAGATAGAGAACTGAAAGCCATCGCTCCACCTGCGATCGCTGGATTCAGCAACCATCCAACCAGAGGATACAGAATGCCCGCAGCCACGGGAATGCCGATCGCATTATAGATAAAGGCAAAGAACAGGTTTTGGCGAATATTCTGCAGGGTGGCCCGGGAGAGCTTGATCGCGGTGACAATGCCCTGCAAGTCACCTGAGATCAAGGTGATATCACTGGCCGCGATCGCCACATCCGTCCCAGTACCAATAGCAATACCGACATCAGCCTGGGCCAGGGCTGGGGCATCATTAATGCCATCTCCCACCATCGCGACAATTCGGTTAGAGGGTAGGGAACGATGGGTGGATCTGGAGGGTGCTGTTTTTTCCTCCTGCTGTAAGGATTGGATGATAGCAGCTTTTTGTTCCGGTCGGACTTCGGCAAAGACTCGTTGAATCCCAACCTCGCGGGCGATCGTGTCTGCGGTTTTACGATTGTCCCCCGTGAGCATAACCACTTCCAGTCCCAGATCTTGTAAGGCTCGAACCACTTCAGCCGAAGAGGGTTTGAGGGTGTCGGCAATGGCGACCAGTCCTTCAACTTCTCCATCGACTGCAATCCAGACCGTTGTTTTCCCTGCACTTTCCCAGCGCTGCTGGAACTCCTGCAGGGGTTGGGGGTCAATGCCCAATTCTTCCATCCAACGCTGTGTCCCAATCTGAATCAGGTGATCGGAAACAATCCCCTCCACCCCACTGCCGACGATCGCCTGAAAATCCTTGACAGTAGACAACTCCACTTCCTGAGACTGGGCGTAGCGCACCAGGGCCTCAGCCAGGGGATGCTCTGAGAGATGTTCAACCGAGGCAGCCAGGCGCAGGAGTTTGAGTTCGTTCTGGTGAGCCGTCCCATGAACGGTGATGTAGTGGGTGACCACCGGTTTGCCCTGGGTCAGGGTACCTGTCTTATCCAAAACGATCGTTTGGATTTTGTGTGCCAGTTCCAGACTTTCCGCGCCCTTGATCAGAATGCCCTGTTCCGCCCCCTTGCCAGTGCCCACCATAACGGAAGTGGGGGTGGCTAGCCCCAGCGCACAGGGGCAGGCAATGATCAGGACACCCATGGTGGTGACAAGGGCAAAAGTCGGGCTACCTACCAGGAAAAACCAGATCAGGAAGGTGCACAGGGCGATCCCCATCACGACTGGAACAAACCAACCCGTAATCTGGTCCGCTAACCGCTGAATGGGAGCCTTGGAGCCCTGAGCCTCCCGGACCAGACGGACAATCTGAGCCAGAACAGTATCTTTACCTACATGGGTAGCCCGGAAACGAAAGCTACCTGTTTTGTTGATGGTAGCCCCAATGACCTCATCCCCCGGTTGCTTACTCACTGGAATACTTTCCCCTGTGATCATGGATTCGTCAATAGTCGAGCTTCCTTCTAAGATTTCTCCATCCACGGGCACCTTCTCACCGGGACGCACCAGCACCACATCCCCCACCTGGACCACCTGGACCGGAATCTCCACTTCCTGGTTATGACGAATCACATGGGCCGTACGGGCTTGCAAGCCCATAAGCTTGTAAATGGCGGCTGTGGTCTGGCTTCTGGCCCGTTGCTCCAGCAACCGACCCAGAAGTACCAGAGTAATCACGATCGTTGCAGACTCGTAATAGACCTCCGGCATGGCACCCTGATTGGGCAATGAGAGCGGTACCGAAGTCACCAGCAGAGAGTAGAAGTAAGCGGCACTGGTTCCCAGAACAATCAACGTGTCCATGGTGGCAGAACGACGTTTCAGGGCTTTCCACGCATTGAGGTAAAAGGTCTGGCCGCACCAGAACTGAACAGGTGTCGCTAGCACCCATTGGGTCCAGGGGGCATGGAGCCAGGCAGGCATGAAACCCAAATTCATCCCCAGCATGGCAGGCATGGACCCAATCAGGAGAAAGCTGCTGAGCACTGCACCGGTCATCACCTTTTGTCTAAGGCGTTGAACTTCCAGCTTGCTTGTCCTCTGTGCAGCTTCGCTCTCCTCTTGCAAGGGGTCGTCATTTTGGAGCGGGGCCGCAGAGTATCCAGATGCTGCAACAGCATCCTGGATTGCTGTGACAGTCACCTGCCGGGAGTCATACTGAATTGTGGCCTGCTCGGCCCCAAAGTTCACCTGGCAAACTGCCACACCAGGAACGCTCTGGAGGGCAGCCTCAACATTACGGGCACAGGCAGCACAGCTCATGCCACCCAGTTTGAGGGTAAGCGTATCAAGGGACATAGGTTAGGGAGACTTTGCCTTGTTCTATCTTGACTCTAATTCAGGCATTGGCCTTGTACCATCCCCCATTCGGTAATTCATGGGGGGAGGCCAACCCATGGCCAATGACAACACCCTACTAATTAAACCAGGTAGCAAAACCGAAGAACTGCCCCTGGAAAACATCAAAGAGCCGGATCCAGAAGCGGCGATCGGTGACCTTGCCTTTCTCCAGGTAAGGTGTGGCGGCACTACCCTGGAACCAGAGCACCAGATCAAAGGGTCGGGGTTCGGTCAGGACTCGATTCAGGTTGACCCCCCGCGTCTCATTCCCACGCCAGAATGGCATCAGCTTCTTGCCGGTCAACACCAGCTCTGCCTCATCCAGGAAGGCCAGCCAACTGGTAATCATGTCACTGGTGACTCGAATACCCGGCACGATCGTTTTCTGCTTGCTGTTGGGAATCCACTCATTATCATTATCCGTTTCTGCTGTGATCAAGGCCCAGGATTGGCGACTGAGAAGCAGAACGGTCTGTAAATGCTGCAGAGCAGAGGTCAGACGGGGAGCTTCAACTACCGGGAAGTTGATCAGGTGAACCATGGCGACCACATCCAGGAAGAAATCAAAGTCGCCAAAGAAAAAGCCGGAGTTCTGCTGTTTGCGACTGAGAAAATCATGGGGGGTCTGAATTTTGGTGAAGAACCGATGGCCGGTGGCTTCAAAGAGATCCTGCCAGTTATGCGCCAGCAGGGTTTCTACCATGGCAGCCAGTGCATTGCAGTATCCCCGTAGCCAGAGGGCATCACCCGTATCAAAGGCAATCAGGAAGGACTTGGCCTGTTTTTCCGTAATTTGACTACCCACCACTCTGGCATAGATGCGCCAGAGAGCTTCATCGTTGCCAATTTTGCCATCACCATTGATATCCAGCTTGATCATGCCAAATCGCAGGGGTAACTTCACAGCCGGATCTTTGATCGGTTCCAGGGTAGCCTGGGCCTTGTTGAGGTCATCCAACCAGGTCTGGAGAACCTGACGAGCGATGTCGTAGGTCAACACCTGGGGATTTTTGTTCGGTGGGGTGGGCAACCGGAGAATGGGAAAAGCCTGGGTAAAGGTATCGTCCTTCAAGCCGTAGCGATAGAGGGACTGCATCAACCGCTCAATGCCGATAAAGACCTGGACTGTGCCCAGGCTGAAGCGGGCTTTGTCATCATCTGGTTTGTCCTTCAGACGGGCCAGCATGGCTGTTTCCCCGTCAGCTAACTTGCCAGAGGCCAGGAAGGGTTCAATCAGCGGGGCGGGTTGGGCTGTCAAGGGTAGGGATAAGGACAGGGTCAGGATTAGACAAAGAATCAGGCTGACTCCCCCCAACCACAAGGACCGACTGATCCGCAGCATTAGACCTCCTCCAGCTAGATTTGAGCGTATCGTAAGGCAAGAATAGTTTTGATTTCAGAAGCTTTAGCAAGGTTTTGCATTTGGTAACATCTCTGACAACGGTGAACGGCTTCCATCGGTGAAAACTTACTTGCTCATGTTTCTCGATCGCCTGAAGATAGCAGTGACCTGCTTGCCTGACCTGAGTGGCTGGTGGCTGGTTGTAGGTCTGCTCTGTCTGTATGCCACGATCGCCCTGCCCCTGGGCTTTGCTTTTGGGTTGCTGCAGATCGATCTTGCCCCCCTCCAGCCTGCTGCACTAGTACGCTTGCTCCTGACCCTATGGATTACCCCAGCCTTGCTGGAAGAACTGGTGTTTCGAGTTTTGTGGTTGCCCCATCCGAGCCAGCAGATCTTGGCTCAGCGCTGGTGGCTGTGGGCATCGATCGGGCTGATTCTGTTTATCCTTTACCATCCCCTGAATGCCTTCTTTTTTTATCCACCTGGTCGATCGGTGTTTTATCGTCCGCTCTTTCTGTTCCTGGCCGGGTTGTTGGGATTGGCCTGTACCTTTGCTTACCAGTGCACTGGCTCTCTCTGGGCTGCCACAGTCATTCACTGGACGATCGTCGTTGTCTGGCTTCTGGGCCTAGGTGGACTGCAATTACTGACGCCAAGCTCTTAAATTGAGCTGTGCCGTTGCGGCTATTTGTTGCACAACTCTTCTGCAAAAGCAACATTTTGCCCTGGTGACCGTCCTGAAGGAGTGAATATGCAAAAATAATCTCCTCCACATCACAGGCTAGAAAAGCGATGAAACTGTTGCCCTGGCTACGCTCAACCTTAAGCTCAACCACAATGGCAGTCTTAGGACTGGGACTCATTGGCATGGAAACCCCCACACCCGCTGCTTATTTTTCCCAGACCGAGATCGACCCGAATCGAGTCATTGCGATCGCATCTCCCTATGGCAAGGGTGCGTTTCAACTCCTGATTCTGCAACAGGTGAGTAACAGTCGTGCCTGCTGGCAGGAGGTTGGCTATGGATCTTCAGAGGTAGAACCCTTGCTCCTCAACTTTGACTTTACGGGCATTTGTGAACGGAGCATCGACAGCAACGGCTATTCTGTTCGGGTTGGGGGCCAGGATCTCGGCTGGAACTACAGTCTATCTGTGGTGCGCCAATCAGAAGGGCTGCGTCTGGTCGCTTTCTCCAATGCCAATCGGAGTCAGCCGCCGATCGAAATTGGACGGGTTGATGGCATTCCCAGTCGTTTTGGTAAGATCACCCTGAATCCAGGCTGGCGGTTGACGAAGCGCGTCTACAATGGGCGTGTTCTGGGGCATTTCTATCTGACGAATGATCAGACTCTGGGAGAAGTGATTGCCGCTGCCTCTTCCAATGCAATCGCTTATCGGCCCAGTTCGCCAGTTCTGCCCCCAGCCCAGGTGACATCCCCCCAACTTCCCGCGCCTGTTGCAGTCCGCCCGCAACTTCCCCCCCCCCTGATTTCAACCAGTATCTCGCCCGATCGTGCACCGCTGGCAGTGCCAGCTCCACCCCCTGGCAATAACCTGGTCATACCTGCCCTCCCGGCGAGCAGTAACGCCTCTGCACCAATGGTGCCTCCTCCCGCTGCTGACCTGAATTCCCCGACACCAATTCGGGAAATTGTGTTCAGTGCCACTTCCACTCCGCCAGCTTCTAATTCCAGCATCCTGGATTTCAACTATCGAGTTCTGGTTCCAGCCTCTACTAAATCCGCTCAAAATAAGGTGCGAAAGCTGGTGCCAGGAGCATTCCGGGTGGTCGTCAATGGCAAAACGATGATGCAGGCCGGTTTATTTCGAGAACGTCAAGATGCAAATGCATTGCAACAAAGGCTGAAGCGAGAGCAACTACCTGCGATCGTGGTTTTACTCAATCAAAAAGCAGGTTAAGGTTGCTACCAGTCCGCTCTATAAATCTGTCTCCTGATAGAGACTTTGCAGGGCCTGCTGTTCTGTTCGTCGGGAGGGGCGACGATAGCGTTTGGCCTCCAAACGGGGTTCATAGCGAGTTTGTCCCCGTCGGTTCATCTTCACTTTCAGGCTAGCATCGGGATCAGATTGCTGATGGAGATGGGCCTGTCGATCGATCGCCTCTTGCAGAAACTGTAGATAATGGGTGTAACGTTCCCAATCTCCCCTTACCACACAATTGGGTTCGTCCCGGTGCAGGCAATCACTGAACTGGCAGGCCCCATGCGCCAGGCGTTGACGGGCCTCAGGAAAGCAATTTGCCAGCATCTCCGGTTCTGTATCGAGATCGGGCTGATTAAACCCTGGGGTATCCGCCAACAACCCCCCAGTGGGCAACTCAAAAAGTTCAACATGGCGGGTGGTATGACGCCCCCGACCTAATTTACCGGAAACGGCTCCGACCCTCAAATCAACCGTTGGGATCAGATAATTAATCAAACTAGATTTACCCACACCAGAAGGGCCAGAAATAACCGTCACTTTCTGCTCCAGGCTTGCCCTCAATCCGGCCAGGCCATGACCCGTTTGCACACTGATCGAAACTGAGGGGTAGCCCCAGTGGTGCAGACGATTTTGCCAGTCAACCAGGTGTTCTGAAGCCACCAGGTCACTTTTATTCAGGCACAAACAGATATCCAATCCGGTAGTCTCCGCCTTGATCAGAAACCGGCTTAACTGGTAGGGCTCCAACCCGGGCTCAGCCAAAGCAAATACCAGTAGAATCTGATTCACATTCGCGATCGGAGGACGGCTTAATTCTGAATCTCTGGGCAGAACTTCTGCGATCGCACCCCGTTCCCCCTGCCAATCCGGTTCCACAATCAGAACCCGATCGCCAACCATCACCTGTTGCCCAATCTTCTTCAGTCGGGAACGGCGAGTACAAAGCAAGAATGGAACAGGAGCCCAGGAAGAGTCAGCATCAGCATTGCTGCTGTTCTGGGTTAAGTTTGAGGATGATCGGGAGGGTTGGATCGGGTCAATGCGAACCCGATAGTAATTGGCCTGGACTGCCAGGACCGTGGCTGCGATCCGGGCTGGGCAAATCCCGTCCTTCATTCTGCGTCCTGCACCAGTGGTCGCCGCACCAGCACGGCAAAGAACCCTCCCCGCTCTTCAATGGTCTCGATCGGATAGCCTTCCATAGTAAGACTATCGGGAACCTGCTCGATCGGCTCACCAGAATCCAGTAAAACTTCCAGAAGATTGCCGGGAGCCATTCTTTCCAACTGTAGTTTGGTCCGGACAAAGTTAATCGGGCAGGGAGTTCCCCGTAAGTCTAAATGGACATCTGGAGCTTTGGATCGATCAATTTCTGAAGGAATCATCCTCGAAAAAGACCTCCCAGAAACCCCTCAATCCCACTCTTGCCAATGCGATCACCTCGGAGTTTGGCCAGCTTCTCCAGCAACTCTCGCTCCTCCGTTGAAACTCGGGTCGGAATATCCACCAACACCGTGATCAGATGGTCACCCCGACTCACAGGATTGCCCAACCGGGGAACACCCCGATTTTCCAGGGTTACCACTGTTCCTGGCTGCGTCCCCGGTTGAATCAGCAACTCAGCAGGTCCATCTACCGTATTGACCTCTAAGCGACAACCCAGAATTGCCTGTAAGTAGCTGATTTTGATTTCTGACAGGATATTAATGCCTTCCCGTTGAAATTCTGGGTCTTCGTTCACGAACAGGTAAACATACAGGTCCCCCGAGGGGCCACCCCGCTGACCGGCATCGCCTTCTGAGGAAACGCGCAGACGAGTCCCATTATCTACTCCAGCCGGAATGGTAATCTTCAGCTTTTTCGTTTCCTGCCGCTGGCCATTACCCCCACAGACATCGCATTTGTCTTCGATCACCTGGCCTAACCCATTACAGGTGGGGCAAACGGAAACCTGCGTAAAACTACCAAAGGGGGTGCGGGTAGCTCGCCGGACCTGGCCAGAACCACTACAGGTAGAACAGGTTCGAGGGCGAGTTCCGGGTTTTGCCCCTGTGCCCGAACAAGTGGCGCAACTCTCCAGGTGGCTGATCCGAATTTCTTTCTCACCACCAAAGACAGCCTCCCGGAAGTCGAGCTTCAGATCCAGGCGCAGATCGTCACCTCTGGCAGGCCCGGTGCGCCTGCGGGTTGTTCCTCCCACTCCCCCGGAGAAGCCGCTGAAGAAGCTCTCGAAAATATCCGCGAACCCACCCATGTCGGTGAAGTCGCCGAAGCCTGCAGCACCCGCTCCAGACACTCCGGCTTCACCAAACCGATCGTAACGAGTTCGCTTATCTGGATCTGAGAGAACCTCATAAGCATGAACAATTTCCTTGAATTGCTCTTCAGCCCCTGCTTCCTTATTTACATCTGGATGATACTTGCGTGCCAACCGTTTGTAAGCACGCTTGATTTCCTCTTTGTCTGCCTCACGAGAAACACCGAGGATTTCATAATAATCACGAGCCATAGAGCACTATATTTTTGGGTAAGGGGGAGAGATATAGGGTGTAGGGTACAAGGTATAGCGATGTTTTGCAACAAAGATAGCTGATCAACGTCTGATCAGCACCTCACAGGTCCTCTAAACCTTATATTATCGTAGCGATCTACAGGATTGCGGTGACTTGCCCTCTAAACCCTGTCTTTGAAACCTGGGCTCAGTCGATCGCTTCATAGTCTGCTGTTACGGTATCGTCGTTATCAAACTCTTCCTCCTCCTCATCATAGGCATTCCCATCGTGATCGGGCAGCGCTGAGCCAGTTGGAGGGGGAGCAGTAAATCCATCATCTTCCCGCCCTCCGGCATAGAGAGAAGTCCCAATGGTCAGGAGTGCTTTTTGGAAGCCGTCCAGACATTGTGTCATTTCTTCAACAGAAATGCCCCGATCTGAGATTGCCGCTCGTAGTTCAGCCATCTTTTCATCCGCATGGGCTTTAACGTCTGGGCTGATCAGTGGTCCGTTATCTCTCAGGGTTGCCTCATAACTGTAGAACAGACTATCAGCCTGGTTCTTGAGTTCAACCAGTTGCCTACGCCGCAGGTCTTCCTCGGCGAACGCCTCGGCATCCTGCCGCATCTTTTGGACCTCGCTGTCTTTCAGCCCCCCTGTATTGGTGATCCGAACACTTTGTTCTCGACCTGTTCCCCGATCGCGGGCTGAAACCTTGAGGATCCCATTGGCGTCAATATCGAAAGACACCTCGATCTGAGGAACACCACGCGGAGCGGGTGGAATACCAGTCAACTCAAACTTACCCAGACTCTTGTTGTCCCTCGCCATGGCCCGCTCGCCCTGCAGGACGTGGATTTCCACAGAGGTTTGGCCATCGGTTGCGGTTGAGAAAGTCTGAGTTTTACTAGTAGGAATCGTAGTATTCCGCTCAATCACCCGGGTAAAGACCTCACCCAGAGTTTCGATTCCCAGAGAGAGGGGGGTAACATCCAGGAGCAGCAGATCTTTGACTTCCCCTCCCAGAACACCGCCCTGAATGGCGGCTCCCAAAGCAACAGCCTCGTCTGGGTTCACGGAACGATCGGGAGAACGACCATTAAAGGCACTCTTAATCGCCTCCTGCACCGCTGGAATGCGGGTAGACCCCCCCACCAGAATCACTTTATCGATATCGTCAGGGGTAAGGTCACAATCTTTAAGGGCTTGAGTCACCGGGTCAATCGTACTCCGCACCAGGTGATGGACGAGTTCCTCAAACTTGGCTCGACTTAACTCTGTTTCCAGGTGTTTCGGCCCCGTTTCATCTGCGGTAATGAAGGGCAGGTTAATCGAGGTTGTTCCCAAGCTGGAAAGTTCAATCTTGGCCTTTTCTGCTGCTTCTCGCAGCCGCTGGAGGGCCATCTTATCGGTAGACAGGTCAATGCCTTCCTGATCCCGGAAGCTATCAATTAACCAGCGCACGATCGCGTTGTCAAAGTCATCGCCCCCCAGATGATTATTCCCGGCGGTAGACTTCACTTCAAACACCCCATCCCCCAACTGCAGGATGGAAACATCAAAGGTACCACCACCCAGGTCAAACACCAGCACCCGCTGTTCCTGATCCTGTTTATCCAGACCATAGGAAAGGGCTGCAGCCGTAGGCTCGTTGATGATCCTCATGACCTCCAGACCCGCGATCGTTCCGGCGTCCTTGGTCGCCTGCCGCTGTGCATCCGTAAAGTATGCTGGAACCGTAATTACCGCCTGAGAAACCGACTCACCCAGATAATTCTCTGCATCCTGCTTCAGCTTTTGCAGAATCATGGCTGAAATTTCTTGAGGGGTATAGTTTCGCGCCCGAATCTGCACATCTACAGTGTCATCCCTACCATTGACACAGGTGTAAGGAACCCGAGATCGTTCCGTTTCGGTATCCCCCCAGCGGCGACCAATAAAGCGCTTAATGCTGAAGATCGTATTCTCAGCATTAGTCACAGCCTGCCGCTTGGCCAGTTGGCCCACCAGACGATCCCCTGCTTTACCAAAACCCACCATGCTGGGGGTCGTTCTGCCACCCTCCGAGTTGGGAATGACGATCGGTTGTCCGCCCTCTAGAACAGCAACACAACTGTTTGTAGTCCCTAAGTCGATGCCAATGATCTTGCCCATATTCAGCTAGCGGCGGTAGAGAATAATAATATGCGAAAACCCTTAAAGCAGGGTAAAAGCCCTATTTAAAAAATATTCCGCAATTCTAAGGGATTCCAATCACATCTGAGTCAATTTTTTCCAATTCAATAAAGATGCAAGTGTAAATTATCAGCAAATTATCAGCCTTTCTTCCAATGCAAACTCTATGAACTTGATTTAGCTATCCTCCTGGCCCTGATCTGAAGATTCAGAAGCAGAATCCCCTTCCGGAGTTGCTGCAACTTTGACCATGGCATGACGGAGAACGCGCTCACCCAAGAGATAGCCCCTAACCAACTCCTCTATTACCGTACCCTCTGGATACTGATCTGTCGATTCACGCATAACAGCCTCATGGTAGGCCGGATCAAATTCTTTACCCTCCGATCGCATGGGAGAAACACCAACTCGCTTCAGGCATTCTACCAACTGCTTATAGACCCCCTGATAGCTCTTGTGGATGTTCATTTCCTGTTCTGTCTGAGGTTTGAGATGAGCCCGGGCTCGCTCAAAATTATCGACCACAGGTAGAAGTTCACTAATCGTCGAACATTTAATCTGAACTTCCTGATCCTCTTTTTCTTTCTGGGTCCGCTTACGGAAGTTGTCAAAGTCAGCCGCAATGCGCATGTACTGAGTTGTCCGCTCTTCCACTAAAGCCTTGAGAGATTGAATCGTTTGCTCCAAATCCGCATAGGAGGGCAGGAACGTATCCCCATCTAACCCCTCTGATTCTGGAGACACATCACGGCCTGAGGCATCCGCAGATGAGCCTACATCTGCTGTTGAGGCTGAAGCACTGGAGGGATCCATATTTTCTACGCCTACTTCAGCGGAAATATCATCTACCAGTTCCTCTATAGATTCCGGAGAATCCACCAGCTCTTCAAAAGTATCGGTTCCCACCTCTGGAGAATTGTCCATCTGCTTTTCCTGTTCAACCATCTTCTCAACCCTGTCCCTATCAATCCCTTTCTCTAACAAATCATGACCAGCATAAATTATTTTTTTAAGACCACCCAAGATGCTGTCCCATCAAAGGTAATGGCCCATCGTAGACATATTTAACTGGATCTCTAATCCCAGCCTAGATCACAAAGGATCAAGTTTAGAGGAGCTATATCTACTCACACCTCTGAAAGTCATTGATTTCACTATTTTTGCAAACCTAATTACATTAAGCACGGTCTTAGCTGATCACCTGCTGCTTTGTAGCAGTTCTATACCTGAGCAAAAACGGATAGGGCTAATTTCTAAAACTATAAACTATACTTGCTCTATTTTCTGTCAAGAACGCTTTGCCACTAGGGGCAAGCTAATTGACAGCTTATTTTCCTAACAATACCTGTTAACCAGATATCTGCAACGATAGTATGCGATCAATCCCAGATTAGCGACCGTATATCTAAAAACCCTGTGGATGCTGCTGATACACTTGTATATCTATATATCTATTATTTCTCAAAATCTCACCGAATTCTTCTCCAGAGGTTATCATGCTGGAAATATAATCATTATGATCTAGCCAAACTCTGGCACAAGCCCCTTAGTAGATTGGTAACCGGTTGTTAGATCAACCCCGGCTGACGACTCTACGTAATTTTAGGTACTTCTGGGAACACTAGGGAATACTAGGAAAGGAGATATTCTTAGCGACTATGACTAACTCCTCATCACAGCGTCGGGCTCTCATTGTTAGAAATGACTTCTCTCCATTTGGCAATCAGTTGGTTCAGACTGGGTATGCCACCAATGAACAGATGCAGCAAGCTCTGGTTGAGAGCCGCAAGTCAGGTAAGTCTCTACCACAGGTTTTACAGGAGCTCACGGGGAAAGAACTCGCTCCTGACCAGTTACGTCAGTACAAGAAACAGCAGCTGTTTGAGCTCAAGATTCTCTACGGGATTGAATCCTTAGATCCCGAAGTTAGAGAAATTTCCATCGAGCAGTTTGGTCCCCTGATCGATTCCCTGATTCCCCTCGAAGTTTGCAGACGCTATCGCTTGCTACCTTTATCGAAAACAGAAGCAAATGGGACTCAACCCGGCTCTTTGTTGGTAGCCATGGTAGATCCAGATAATCTGGATGCTCAGGACGATCTGAACCGAATTCTCCGTCCCCAGTCCCTAACCCTTCAACGCATGGTCATCACCTTGGATGATTACCAGCAACTGATCTCCAGATATCTGGATGAGCAGATGGGCAAGCAGAAGGCTGCGGACACTGCCAGCAAAGTTCGAGAAATTAAGCCTCAAGACCTGGAAATCGATCGGGAAGACTTTGGCTCTGATTTGCAGGATGCTGAAGATGAGTATGACCCGGATGCTGACCTGAATGCTGCCCTAGGCGAAGCAGAAGCTGCACCCGTGATTGCCACAGTCAATAAGATTCTGGCTAAGGCTCTAACGGATGGGGTCTCTGATATTCACATTGAACCTCAAGAAGAATTGCTGCGGATCCGTTTCCGCAGAGATGGAGTGCTGCAGGAACCTTTCCCTGCATTGCCTAAGAAAATCATTCCCGCCTTAACTTCCCGGTTCAAGATCATTGCTGACCTGAATATTGCCGAGCGTCGGCTGCCTCAAGATGGTCGGATCCGTCGGGTGTTCCAGGGCCGCAAGGTGGATTTCCGGGTCAATACGCTCCCCAGTCGTTACGGGGAGAAAATTGTATTGCGGATTCTGGATAACTCCTCGACCCAGTTAGGTCTGGATAAGTTGATTAGCAATCCGGAAACCCTCCAGCTAGTGCGAGATATGGCCAGCCGCCCCTTTGGGTTGATCCTGGTGACCGGCCCAACCGGTTCTGGTAAATCTACAACTCTGTACTCTATTCTGGCCGAGCGCAATGATCCCGGCGTGAATATCAGTACGGCTGAAGACCCAATTGAGTACGCTCTCCCCGGCATTACCCAAGTGCAGGTACTCCGAGAAAAGGGTATGGACTTCTCCAGCATTCTGCGGGCGTTTATGCGGCAGGATCCAGATGTCATCCTCGTGGGTGAGACCAGAGACAAGGAAACGGCAAAAACGGCGATCGAGGCAGCCCTGACCGGTCACTTGGTGATGACAACTCTGCATACCAATGATGCGGCAGGAGCGATCGCTCGCCTAGATGAAATGGGGGTAGAACCCTTCATGGTGTCTGGTGCCCTGATTGGGGTTTGTGCCCAGCGTCTGATGCGGCGGGTATGTTCGGAATGTCGGGTTGCTTACAACCCCACCACATCTGAACTGGCCAGGTTTGGCCTTGCAGCCTCCAAGGAAGCTGAAGTGACCTTCTATCGGGCTAATACCCTGACGGTGGATCAAATTCAACAGGCCAGAGCCAGTAATACCCTCTGCCCCAAATGTAACGGTAGCGGCTATAAGGGACGTTGTGGGGTTTATGAGGTGATGCGAATTACCGAACGACTCCAAACTCTGATTACAGAGGGAGCTCCGACTGAGCGGATCAAGGAAGTTGCCGTGGAAGAGGGTATGCAAACGTTGCTGGCCTACAGCATCAACCTGGTGCGGGAAGGACACACGACTTTAGAAGAAGTGGAGCGGGTGACTTTTACCGATACCGGCCTGGAAGCGGAGTTGAAGGCAAAACGCAAGAGTTCCCTGGAATGTAAGGCTTGCCATGCCGAGCTGAAACAGGAATGGTTAGACTGTCCTTATTGCCTGACAGCACGATTCCAGGACTAGGCTCTAGCTTCTGCGTTTTATCTGTTATCCCCAACTCTTAACCCGTAACTATTCGTCAAACACCAGCCGGAGGAAACAATCGAATGGAATTGATGATTGAGGATTTGATGGAGCAGCTGATTGAGATGGGCGGCTCTGACATGCACCTGTCTGCTGGACTGCCTCCTTATTTTCGGATCAGTGGTCATCTACAACCCATGGATTATGAGCCTATGACTGCTGAGCAATGTCAGCGGCTCATTTTCAGTATGCTGAACAATACCCAGCGTAAAAACCTCGAGCAAAACTGGGAACTGGATTGCTCCTACGGAGTTAAGGGGTTAGCCCGTTTTCGGGTTAACGTTTACAAGGATCGGGGAACTTATGCGGCCTGCTTAAGAGCCCTGAGTTCAAAGATCCCCAACTTTGACAAATTAGGTCTTCCCGATGTAGTGCGGGAAATGGCAGAAAAACCTCGGGGTTTGATTCTGGTGACTGGACCCACGGGCTCTGGCAAGACCACCACCCTGGCTGCCATGATTGACCTGATCAATCGGACTCGGGCAGAGCATATTCTGACGGTTGAAGACCCAATCGAATTTGTCTACGAACCGGTGAAGAGTCTGATTCACCAGCGCCAGTTGGGGGAAGACACAAAGAGCTTTGCCAATGCCTTGAAAGCGGCACTGCGGGAAGACCCAGATATTATTCTGGTGGGTGAAATGCGAGATCTGGAAACGATCGCCCTGGCCATTACCGCTGCTGAAACAGGTCACCTTGTCTTTGGGACCCTACACACCAGTTCTGCCGCCCAGACGATCGACCGGATTATTGACGTGTTCCCCTCCGAGAGACAGACCCAGGTGCGAGTTCAGCTTTCCAACTCCCTGGTTGCTGTCTTCAGCCAAACGCTGGTTCCGAAGAAAAATCCCAAACCCGGTGAATTCGGTCGGATCATGGCTCAGGAAATTCTTATTGTTACCCCTGCTATTTCCAACCTGATTCGGGAAGGTAAAACTGCCCAGATTTACTCTGCGATTCAAACCGGCGGTAAGTTAGGGATGCAAACTCTGGAGAGAGTTCTGGCAGATCAATACCTCAATGGGCTGATTTCTTTTGAAGCAGCGATGTCTAAAACCTCTCGTCCTGATGAATTGCAGCGGATGATTGGGAATGTCTCTCCTGCGGCAGGTGGCGCTGCGGTGAAGCGCTAGACGATCGGGGATACCCCGGTATCCTCCGCTTCGTCTTTATGTCCTTGTGGGCATTTCGAACAGCAGTGGATAACATGTAACCATCGCACAATCAACCAATAGCTCAATACTTTGGTTCAGCATTACGTCAGGTATTTCTGAAAAGCACTCAGGTGTAAGCCATGCCTACCTATATTGCCAGTGTCCGGGATGCCAAGGGCACTACCAAAACCCAAAAATTCACATCGACTTCCCTTACGGATGCTCGGACAGCGCTGCGGGAGCAGGGGTTTGTTGTTCAGGATCTGAAAGAACACAAAGGCTTCGACTTTAAGAGCTTTGACTTCAAACAGATCGATGCTTTCATGAGCGCGGTGACTGTCAAAGATAAAGCTGTTTTCTCGCGCCAATTTGCGGTTCTGGTCAATGCTGGTGTTGCCATGGTCAGAGGCCTCGGCGTTCTGGCTGAACAATGTTCGAATACCCGGATGAAAAAGGCTCTCCAGGAGATCAGTTCTGATGTCCAGCAGGGGACAAACCTTTCCGATGCCATGCGCAAGCACCCCAAGTGTTTCGATACGCTCTATGTCAGTATGGTGCAGGCTGGGGAAATCGGGGGGGTGCTGGATGAAGTGCTGAACCGGTTGGCTAAGCTTCTGGAAGATATCGCCCGACTACAAAACCAGATCAAGTCAGCCCTGGCTTACCCAGTTGTGGTAGGAGTTCTGGCAACAGCTATTTTCGTGGGGATGACCGTATTCCTGATTCCTACTTTTGCTTCTATCTTCAAGGAATTGGGGATTGAGTTACCTGCCTTTACTCTAGCCATGCTGGCGATCAGTGAATTTCTGAGGACACCACAGTACGTCGTCACCCTGATTATTATCCTGTTCGGTCTCAACTTTGCTTATCAGCAGTACTACAAAACCCGTGTTGGGCGGGAGACGATCGATCGACTCTCCCTTAAAATGCCTCTGTTCGGAGATTTGATTGAGAAAACAGCTACAGCCCGATTTTGCCGCACCTTTGGTGCATTAACCCGTTCAGGTGTTCCAATTTTGACCTCCCTGGAAATTGTTCGCGATACCTCTGGAAACCAGGTCATTGCCAATGCGGTGGATGATGCCAGAAAGGAAATTCAAACGGGTGGCATGATCAGCATCGCGCTTCAGAAAGCAGAAGTCTTTCCCCCCATGGCAATTCAGATGATCAGCATTGGTGAAGAAACTGGGGAACTCGACAAGATGTTAATGAAGGTCGCTGACTTCTATGAAGATGAAGTAGAACAAGCCGTTAAAGCTCTGACCAGCATTATTGAGCCGATTATGATCCTGTTCCTCGGGGGTATGGTTGGTTCGATTCTACTTTCGATGTACCTTCCCATGTTCAAGGTCTTCGAGGCGTTGGGCTAATTTCTCATCATCTTGTGGGTTGGGGGTATTGCATCCATGACGGTGAAATACCCCTCAGCTATTTAATCCTGCTGTTGTCTGAAAAGCCGGATGGCTTCGTTACAATGCAGAAAAAGGATGCAGTGATATCGGACCCGTCTCAGTATGCCTGTAAAACAATCCCACTATGAGGAGCTACTGGCAACTTACAGTAACCACTCGTCAGTTGTTTCTTTACTGAAGCAGTATCGTCCCTATCTGGAAATGCTACCCAGTATGCGGCGAGCCAATGAAAGTTTCATTTCGCTTCCCTTGCCTGTTGCCAAGATTCAAAATCCCCAGATTCAAACTGGAGCTTTTAGTAGCGCCTCCCGTGGCGACCTAACCCGGTTGCCCTGTGATTTTGCTATCCTCATGTGTGACCCAGATTGGAAGGTGAAGACAGGGGTTGAGATTTTTGTTTTTATCCATCGTCCCCAGGAAGATTTCTCTGAATTGTTGGGTCGCTGGCGGCAAACGCAAATTTATCTGGATCGGGGCTATGAATGGGTCATGCCCTTCCACTACCGGCACATTTTAAGTGAGGAAGCAGAGGATGCGCGCCCTCTGTTTGTCGTATTTCCAGAAACTTCAGAACGGATCATTCGGGGGCTCAGAGGAGCCTGCCTACCCTATATCGTGCATTCCGTCAGCCCTGAAATTGAAGACCTTGAGCTATCCCAGGAGCAATCAGAGGAGCTTGAATCTTTAGATCACTGGGAACTACCTACAGATAGTGGAACGCCCTCATCGGAAATGTAACCCATCAGGATTCGAACGTGTAGCTTCGTCCTCTCCAACTTTTGGGTGTTTGCACTGTGGAGAGGAGAATCCGGAGAAAAGCCAGGGGATCAGCCAGGGGAGACAGCCAGAGCAACCAGGGGGCATAGCTCTGGGACAGATCATAGGAAGGGACGATCGCCCCCAGCAGGGCGAATCGAAGGGCAACCAGGAACAGATTTAACCCACCTGCAGCAGTGATTACCAACGTTCCAGGTATCGTCTGAATCAGAATCAGCCAGACGAGGGATAAGAGCAGTGGCAGACCCTGCACCATCGCCAAAAACCAGAGATCACTCCAGAGCTGGCTGCGGGTTGTAGCATCTTTCAGATCCAGAGATCGCCCCCATTCTCGCCAGGTTTCGGCTGCGCCCTCATACATCCGGACCTTCAGCACCTGAGCCCCATCCAGGAAGCCGACTCGGGCTCCCTGGGCCGCCGCATAACGGGCCAGCGTAACATCATCACAGAAAGAATGACGAGCAATGGTGTACCCTCCCAATTCAGCCAGCAGAGAACGACGGCAGAAAAAACACTGGCCATTGGCCATGGTGCGATCAGAGGTGTTCGATCGTTCCCCTGCTGGACCAAACCGATATACCAACGTCATTAAGAGTGCCGGTTGCAACCAGCATTCCCCCGGATACTTCAGGATAAATTGAGGGGAAAGGGAGAGGAGATCGTACCTTTCCGACTGAGCAACCCGAATCAGGCTCGCAACCAGCCCCGGTTGCGGTTGAGTATCGGCATCAATGCCTAAAATCCAATCACTCTGTTCAGAACTATGCTGGAATCCAGTGTGAAGCGCCCAGGGTCTTCCGACCCAGCCCACAGGTAACGGGTCGTCGGTTAATAGGCGAAATCTGGGGTCAAGCTGTTGAGCAGCTTTCACCAGTTCAGGAGTGCCATCCTGAGAACAACTATCGACGACCAGGATTTCCCGAACCTCGTAACTCTGGCGACCCAATCCAGTCAGACAGGCCCCGATCCGGTCTGCCTCATTCAGCGTTGGGACAATGACGGTGACCCAACCGATCTGATCAGGAATTGGAATTTCAGGCTGCAATGGAGGACGACGGATAGGCCCTCGCAGAAGTCGGGCCAACAGAATCGCTGTCGCAGGAAGCTGACATAGGAGCAGGGCGATCGCGCCAGCAGACCAGAGAACCTGATCGGGATATAAAGCCAGATTTACAGATGACATTCTGAAACAATCCAGCCTAATGGGACGAGAGGGTAGTCGTAATTTGAGCTGGCGTCAAAGGAAGGCTATCGTTACTAGGATCGGTTGAACCGATAAGCGGATCCTTTAACCCATCCACCCGCGATTCAATCGCCATCGTTGTCGGGGTCAATCGCCAGCACAGCAGCGCAGGGATCACTCCAAAAGCAAGACCCGGCAATAGTGGAATCCAGATACCAACACCCAGGCTCATGATGGCAGCGAAGGCAAAGTTGCTCAGATAGATTGCCAGAACAACCCCCAATTGTGACCGGTGTAACTTAATCGTGGCCTGCCGCCAGAGAAAAGCCGCAACCCCCATAAATATTGTCCCTGTTAAGAGCCAACCAGCAAAGTTTTGATATGGAGTCCCGAAAAATGCCCCCACTTCGCCATAGTGCCAGAAAGGATAGGTTGTCTGACTCATGGCTGGGTCGAGGGCGAAATCCCAAGCCGTCAGCAATATAGCCCCCAATAGAACAGCTCCAATCTGCCGCCACCAGCCCCCATGAGGCCGATGCAGTTGCAGCGCAGCTCGGGCCAGCAGATAGGATGAGAAGCCCATATAAAACCAGGAGAGAGGAATGGTGAAGGGAACCAATCCAGCGACCTTATATCCCAGGCCACTGAGGTAACCATATGCTCCAAAGGGGAAGCCAGTGCTGGTCCCCAAGAGTTCACTACTGAGAGAAATCAAGGTTGCGGGCAGCAGGAAGGTCAACCAGAGTCCGGCTCCTAAGACTCGATAAGCGTAGATCGAAACGGCTGCAGCGCCCAAGATAATATAGACAACCCCACCGCCAGCCATGGACCACTGAAACGCCTGTTGCCCGATCGTGGAGAGGGCGGCAATCAACTCCGGATGGGGCAAAATCAGAAGTAACCCGGCCAGACCGAAGGCCATCGAGAAAATATGAGCTATGAGGCAGGAGCGCTCGGCGAGAATCAGTTGCTTCATAGGGACTCCTTAAGAAACTTAACATTGGCCTGTTTGTACTAAAGACGCCCGGGGAAAAAGGTGCTCATTTAAACAAACCCTGGTGCAAAATCACCCTGAGCAGGGACTCCTCTAAAGTTTACAAATGTTTAAGGAAATTTGTAATATTCTGATCCCGTTTTCGTAAATCAACTTGGCGAGAGTCCAGGTTGGTTGTATACGTTGTATAGACTTTTATAGAACGATCGTTCAAAGGGTTGCTAGTGGTAGTAGGGACTGTAGGAATTGGGGTAGGGGCGGCAGCTCTGCTGTTAGGTCTAGCCGGGCTAGGGCTGGAATTGCAGTATCGACGGCGTCCTGGCAACAGGCTGGAACTAACTTCAGGGGATTGGCAACTGGAAGTTTTTGAACCCCAACGGTATTTGCTCGTGGGGGATATGCAATTCCGCAATCAAACCCAAAAACTGGAGATTATGGTGACAGAGGTGAGGGCAGAACTCACCCTACTGTCCAAGGGAAGCCTGGAAGGAGTAACCCACACGATTCGGATGATTCCCCAACACGCCGATGAGGCAGCTCGCCCAGATGACTACTGGTTTGGCTACATCGTGAAAGTGGGAAAGACAACTCGTCTTCAGGTTCGGATTGAAATTCAGGGGCCTCAGTTGGAAAACTTGCAGGCTGCCTGGGTGCGGGTGCATTATGTGGCCTATGGGCCTGGAGGGCGTACCCCAAAAACCCGACATGTCATTGTTCCCCTGCAGTTTCCCCTTCCAGGTGGCGTTCAGCGCTGGCGTCCGACGACCCAAGCGGATGTTTTACCCATTCGGACCCATTTGCTGACCCAACTGGATAATCCGGTGGAGATCGTCCAGCGCTATGTCCTGCCCTATGCCCAAAAAGGAGATGTGGTCGCCATTGGGGAAACCCCGATCGCAATTATGCAGGGGCGTTTTATCCATCCCAGCGAAGTCAAACCGGGCTGGCTAGCCCGTCGCCTCTGTTACTATTTCCTGCCTACTTCCAGTCTGGCAACTGCCTGTGGCCTCCAGGCCCTAGTGGATATTGTGGGTCCAACCCGGGTCTTCCTGGCTTTCATTTTGGGCTCGATCGCCCGAATTTTAGGCTGGCGAGGTGTTTTCTACCAGTTGGCCGGGGAACAGGCCCGATTAATTGACGATGTCACCGGCACCTTACCCCCCTATGATCAGTTCATCGTCTTAGGCCCTGATCATCCCCAGCAAGTTGTCAATCGAATTCAGAAAGAAACTGGTTTATCTGCGGCAATTGTAGACGTGAACGACTTGAAAGCAGTTAAGATATTGGCAGCAACCTCTGGTCTTTCCGATCGCTTTCTGAAGCAAGCACTGATCAGCAATCCTGCCGGAAATGCTAATGAACAGACCCCGATCGTCTTGATTCGACCTACAGAGCCGGGGGTCAGTCAGGGCAACCTTCGCTCCTGATTTTTTGCTTTCCGATCCACAGGTTGTTGAAGTACCCAAGGTTCAAATACCCAAGGTTCAAATACCCAAGGTTAAATTGATGCCTCCTGCTGCTCCCGAACAACAGTCCAATACGATCATTCGTTCAGTTCAGCGCCAGGATCTGGAGCAAATTGAGCAGTTGTTCCGTGAGGCAACTGCAGACGACAACCACAGCAGGTTGGCAGACATTGGTAGGCAGCTCCGCCAGATTCGGCGCTGGTATGGGCCACTGAAGTTTCTCAGCTTCTTCCCCAGCCCGCTACAGAACCTCTTTTCAGCCTATGTTGCGGAGCAGGATAATCAGCTTCAGGGTGCAATTCAGGTTTCTCCCTTCAATCGAACCCGCACGACCTGGCGTGTGGATTGCGTGGCCGTAGATAGCCGGGCTGATAGTTTGAAAGTTGGGTCCCAGCTTTTGAGATATTGCTTTGAAGCCATCTGGGAAGCCCGGACCTGGATCCTGGAAGTGGATGTGAACCACAAGTCTGCGCTGGCTCTTTATCGCCATACTGGCTTTCAACATCTGGCTCAAATTACGTACTGGTCCCTGCCCCCGGCCCTGTTACAGGAGTTAGCCGAGCGACAACCCGATCTTCCCAACCTGCTCCCAGTTGGCAATGCAGATGCCCAACTTTTGCATCAATTAGACACGGCTTCGATGCCCCCTCTGGTGCGTCAGGTGTTCGATCGTCACATCTATGACTTCAAAACCAACCTGCTGCAAGCTTCTGTGGCCGGGATCAGTCAGCGGTTAGAACATAAGGACGTGATGAGTGGCTATGTGTTTGAGCCTCAGCGCAAGGCTGCGATCGGGTACTACGAAGTGCAACTCAACCACGATGGCTCCCAACCCCATACCGCCCAACTGACCGTTCACCCAGCCTATACCTGGCTCTATCCCGAACTAGTTTGTCAGATGGCTCGTGTGGCAAGCGCTTTCCCATTCCAGCCCTTGCGATTCACTTCAGCCGATTATCAATCTGAGCGGGAAGAATATCTGGAGCATATTGGGGCAGAGCGGGTAGCCCACACCCTGATGATGTCCCGATCGGTCTGGCATAAACTACGAGAAACTCGACCCATCTCTCTGGAAGGTCTACAACTTTCAGAAGTCTTACAGGGGCTACAACGGATTCAGAAACCTATCCCCAGCCGTCTATCATCCTTGCCTTCCTTTCTCCACCAACAGGGGCATGCCAATAAGCTTCCTCCCCATCGCTTTCCGAGACAACCAGAAGCCCACCCCTTAGAGAACGGGAAACCTGAGGATACTCCTTAAGCAATTAAGACTATGCCATTTATTTCAGCTCTGGGTCTGGACATTGGCAAGAAGAGAATTGGGGTGGCTGGATGTGATGGGACCGGGTTAATTGCCGTTGGCCTGACCACCATTGAACGGAAATCCCTGGATCAGGTACTTAAGGAATTGGGTCAGCTCGCAGAGCAGCGCCGAGTTCAGGTTTTAGTGGTTGGGTTGCCTTACTCCATGGATGGCACCCTGGGATTTCAGGCGCGTTACGTGCAGAAGGTAGGTCAAACCATTGCCCAGAGTCTGAATCTGCCGCTGGAATATGTGGATGAGCGGTTGACGAGCTTCCAGGCCGAACAACTGATGGTTGCACAGAACATTTCCCCCTCTCGAAATAAGGGCCTCATTGATCGCAAAGCAGCCTGTCTAATTTTGCAACAATGGCTGGACCAGAGTCGAATTAAGGCTCCAGAAACGCTACTTCCCTAGAAAGCCGTTTTCTGACATGATGTGGGAGCGTAATTTCTCAATGGATTACAGGCATAACCACAGGAGTAGGGGGTATGATCATGCACCCATGCAGTAGGATGTGGTTCAGTGTGAATAAACATTTGTCATAGTTAAAACACGAGAGGATGTCCGATGATGGACGAAGATGATATCGATGATGCTGAAACCCTTACTCTGACCGATTCTTCTGGCAGATCTCTGGTTTGCTATGTGGAACAGGCTTTGGAGTTAGAAGGCAAGGAGTATGTCCTCCTCTCACCGGTAGACCCGGTTGTGGAGATTTTTGTCTGGCAACAGGGTGAAGATGAAGAGGAGCCCCTCATGGTCGAGGATGATCTTGAGCTAGACAAGCTGTTTCCGATCGCCAGTGCTGTCTTGCAGGAACAGAACCTGACCCTCAAGCGCACTGCGGTCGCTTTAACCGTTGAAGGCGAGTTGCCTGAGTTGACGGAAGAGGATCTGGAAGAAGATGTGCTGGAAGAAGACGAAGAGAGCGAGGCTCTGCAATTATTGACCAGCTTTTATCATGAAGAGCAGGAATATGCAATCTACAGCCCGCTTGACCCGTTCTTTATTTTGGCCCGTATGGATGAACAGGGTCAGCCTGTTTTGTTGACGCCAGAAGAATACGAGCAAATCGAGCCGATGCTGCCCATGTTAGAAGATCAACTCTTTGACGAGATGGAGTAGCGGACTGAGTATTTTGTCCGCTTCTGACCCACTTGCTCAGTTGTCAGTGCAGGCAGCCTTTACAGAATCAAGATGAAAACTGTCCAGCGGACCCCAAAGTGGTCTCTCTATGTTGTTCCAGTTCTATTAGGAGTATGTATCTGGCAGGGATGGGCCTGGTGGAGCTGGGCCACGATGCCACCGATCGTCCCGGGTCAGGTCTCTTTGGTCCCCGGAGAGAAACCCATCCGGATTCAAATCTCTCCAGGGACCCCTTCCCAACATATTGGTCAGGATCTGAAATCAGCCGGACTCATTCGTTCTGCCCAAGCCTGGAATCTGTGGGCTCGCTGGCTTTCCCTTAGGGATCAACAGGGCGGCTTTCAGGCCGGGACCTATGAGTTATCCCCAACCCAGTCCATGCAGACGATCGCGGCCAAAATCTGGGCTGGCGAAACTGTCCAGTTTAGCTTCACCATTCCTGAAGGCTGGTCTTTGCGTCAGATGGCCGCTTACTTCGAATCGCAGGGTTTCTTTAAAGCTCAGGACTTCCTGACAACTGCCCAGCAGATTCCCTCCGATCAATTTGCCTGGCTGCCTAGTGGAATTCCCCATGTGGAAGGGTTTCTTTACCCTGATACCTATCAATTGGCCAGCGATAGAATTACTCCCTCAGAAGTGATTCGGAAAATGTTAGTTCGGTTTGAGCAACTGGCTCTGCCGGTCTATCAGCAGCAAAGGCAAAAACCTTCTTTAACCCTGCTGGAGTGGGTCACTCTGGCAAGTATTGTGGAGAAGGAAGCCGTAATCCCGACGGAGCGCCCCCAAATTGCAGGGGTCTTTGTCAATCGCCTGAAGCTCAAAATGCCCCTTGGTGCCGATCCAACCGTCGAATATGGGTTGAATGTTCAGCAAACTCCAGATCAACCCTTAACCCTGGCACAGGTGAGAACCCCCTCTGCTTACAACACCTATCTGAATGTGGGGTTGCCCCCAACGCCGATCGCCAGTCCTGGTCTTGCCAGTCTGGAAGCGTCACTATATCCTGAAAACACGCCATATCTCTACTTTGTGGCTCGCTACGATGGCACTCACGTCTTTAGTCGGACGTTGCAGGAGCACGAAGCAGCCCAAGCCGCCATTCGGGATGCCCAGTCAACTCGACAAAAAGCTAACCCCGCCACCAAGCCACTTCCGTAATCAGGGTGACCTTAATGTTTGGGAATTATTACGAGTAATAACCGTCATGTCCTGGGGCGCTCTTCTGCAACCTGATCTGGTTTTAAGCGGTTCTATTCTGCATCTCACCCCTGCCATGCTGGAAAAGCATTGTTTGAAAGGGCTGATTCTGGATGTGGATGAAACCCTGGTCCCCTTTCGATCGGCCCTGGCTTCCGCTGAGTTACTTCAGTGGGCTGAGCAAATTAAACCGGTTGCTTCCCTGTGCCTGCTGAGCAACAATCTGAGTGAGAGCAGGATTAGAGGGATTGCCCAATCCCTGCAAATCCCCTACATTTTTGGAGCCAGAAAACCCTCCCGGCGTAAACTCAGACAAGCCGTCACAACCTTAGGCTTACCGGTTGAGCATATTGCTATGGTGGGGGATCGTCTCTTTACAGATGTGCTGGCAGGCAATCGGCTCGGTATGTTCACGATTCTGGTTGAACCCATGACCCTGCCCAATCAGACGGCTCGTCGCTATCCCATCCGAACCATTGAAATTTGGCTGTCGCGGGCTTTAGGGGCTTCCCTTTCCATTGGGAAGTAACCCGTTACAGAAATAGTCATGAACTATAAAAATCGGATGAATTTTACAGTCAGAGGTTGGTCTTCCGTCACTGGGGTTCCAACGCCTTAAAATTTTTATATGTCGCAAACTCTGGTTGTTAAAATTGGGACTTCCAGCCTGACGGCCCCAGAAGCAGGAGATCTGGCCCTTTCTACGATCGCTGCACTGGTTGAGAGCCTAACCCATCTACGCCGTCAGGGCCATCAAGTCGTCCTAGTATCTTCAGGGGCCGTTGGTGTGGGATGTGCCCGCTTAAAGCTGGCTGAACGACCCCGTTCAATTGCACTGAAGCAGGCTGTAGCCGCTGTAGGGCAGGGGCGGCTGATCCGCGTCTATGATGACCTGTTTACCTCTTTACAACAGCCGATTGCCCAGGTTTTGCTGACCCGCAGCGACCTGGTGCAACGCAGTCAGTATGTCAATGTCTACAACACCTTGCGTGAGTTGTTGCAGCTTGGTGTCATCCCCGTCATTAATGAAAACGATACGGTGGCTGTGGATGAGCTAAAATTTGGGGATAATGATACGCTCTCGGCTCTGGTGGCCAGCCTGATAGAGGCGGATTGGTTATTTTTGTTAACCGATGTCGATCGGCTGTATTCCGCTGATCCCCGAACCAATCAGGATGCTCAACCCATTCAACTGGTGCAACACATAGACCAACTAGAGGCATTGCAAGTGAGCACGGGGAGTGCTGGCTCTGCCTGGGGCACGGGCGGCATGGTAACGAAGATAGCTGCAGCACGCATTGCCACAGCAGCCGGGGTGCGCACTGTGATCACGGAAGGACGATATCCCCGCAACCTGGAGAAAATCCTGGCTGGAGAGATGATTGGGACCCATTTTGAGCCCCAACTCCGCCCCTTCAATGCTCGACGCCGCTGGATTGCCCATGGCCTAATTCCAGTGGGCAAACTGTATCTGGATGACGGGGCCGTAGAGGCCATCCGTTCTGCTGGCAAATCCCTGCTGGCTGCAGGGATTATCCAAATAGAAGGGGTATTTCAAAGCCAGGATGCCGTTCAACTCTGTGATGCCACGGGTCGAGAATTTGCCCGGGGAATTGTGAACTATAGCAGTGCAGAACTGCATCAGATCCAGGGAAAACATTCGGATGCGATCTCTGGGATTTTGGGCTACGCCGGGGCTGAAACCGTCATTCATCGAGACAATCTGGCCCTGAGTGGCAGTTAAGTCTACCTCTCCATCAAGGATCTCCCAGAACTCCGCCATCTCTAGTAGATCTGGGGCAGATTTGCAGCCAGGGGTCGGATAATTTTTCTGGTGTTGATTTCTATCGGTTCATCCCAGCGGGGATCTGAGAGTCCTGCGATTCTATGGGACAGAGCACGATAAACTGTTGAAGCTGACTTGCTCAGTCCCCCATGATGATTTAGACAATTGGCAATGGCAACGTTTCTCCTGGAAGTAGGTACGGAAGAGTTACCGGCAAGTTTTGTTGATGAAGCCCTGACCCAATGGCGATCGCGCATTCCCCAGGTGCTGGCAGAAAATTACCTGACCCCGACGGCGATCGACTTCTATGGCACTCCCCGCCGCTTAGCCGTTGTGATTCAGGGACTACCGGAAGTTCAGCCCGATCGGGAAGAGGAGGTCAAGGGACCGCCCGCCCAGGCTGCCTTTAAAGACGGCAAGCCCACCAAGGCTGCCGAAGGATTTGCCCAGAAGCAGGGGGTGAACCTCTCTGCCTTAGAGATCCGGCCTACAGAGAAGGGCGAGTTTGTCTTCGTGCAGAAAACGGTGCTGGGGCGTCCGGTGGCTGAGATGCTGGCGGAACAGGTGCCCGCCTGGATTACCGGCCTGGAGGGCAAACGGCTGGCCCGCTGGGGGGATGGAGATCTGCGCTTTTCCCGCCCGATTCGCTGGCTCATTACCCTTCTGGATGAAACGGTGCTGCCCGTGCAGATGGGAAATGGTAGTGAGACGCTGAGGAGTGATCGGCTCTCCCAGGGGCATCGCGTCCTGCATCCGGAGCCAATCGCGATCGCCCATGCCGATGCGTATCTGGAAACGCTGCGATCGGCCTTTGTTGAACCCGATCCAGAGCAACGGCGCAGGCTGATTTTGGAACAGGTGCAAGCGGCAGCCGAACAACTGCAAGGCCAAGCAGCCATTGCTCCGGGCTTACTGCAGGAAGTGATTAACCTGGTGGAATGGCCCACAGCCGTTGTCGGTCAGTTTGATGCCGAATATCTGGAACTGCCCTCGGAAGTCACCATTACGGTGATGGAAAGCCATCAGCGCTATTTCCCGGTGTTGGACCCAGTAAATGCTCAACAGCTACTCCCCAACTTCATCACCATCTCAAATGGAGACCCGGCCAAGTCCACCATTATTGCTGCCGGGAATGAGCGGGTGATTCGGGCCAGGTTGGCGGATGGTAAGTTTTTCTTCAAGGCCGATCGGGCCTTATCCCTGGAAGCCTATGTGCCTCGACTGGAAACCGTGACCTTCCAGCAAGACCTGGGCACCATGCGGGCCAAGGTGGAGCGGGTGCAACAGATTGCAGATCGGATCGCGGACCAGCTCCAGGTAACGGCAGACGATCGGGTCCAGATCCAGCGCACGACCCTGCTCTGCAAAGCCGATCTGGTGACCCAGATGGTGGGGGAGTTCCCAGAATTGCAGGGGGTGATGGGCCAGAAATATGCTGTCGCTGCCGGAGAACCAGAAGCCGTTGCCACAGGAATTTTTGAACATTATCTGCCTAAAGGTGCTGGGGATGCCCTACCCCAGACCTTGACAGGCCAAGTCACCGGGCTGGCCGATCGTCTGGATACTCTGGTGGGTATTTTCAGTCTGGGCATGATTCCCTCCGGTTCCTCCGATCCCTTTGCCCTGCGGCGGGCCGCCACGGCGATCGTCAACATCATCTGGGCAGCGAATCTGCCCCTGAATTTGCAGCACCTTCTGGAGACCACGGCGGCAGATGCAGGAGCCCTGCGTCCCAAAATCGATACGGCTAGCCTGTTGCAGCAATTGAAAGATTTCTTCCTGCAGCGGATTCGCACCCTGCTCCAGGAAGGTGGTATTGATTATGATCTGGTGAATGCCGTTCTGGGAGAAAACGATCCAGAATACACGGAACGGGCCTTGCAGGATTTGCTGGATGTCCGCGATCGAGCCCATTTCCTGCAGCAGATTCGCACGAATGGGCTGCTGGCCCAGATCTATGAAACGGTGAATCGTTCTTCCCGGTTGGCGGTCGAGGGTAAACTGGATACGACACAGCTTGACCCCCAGGCGATTATTCAACTTGACTTGTTTAAACAACCCTCCGAGTCGGCCTTCTATCAGGCTCTGATCAGTCTGGTGCCCCAGACTCAGGCAGCCCAGCAGGCCAGAGATTATCAGAAGTTGATTGATGCCTTGGCTCAGATTACTCCCACCGTTAGCGCCTTCTTCGATGGTCCCCAGAGCGTATTGGTCATGGACCCAGATCTGGAGGTGCGCCAAAATCGGCTTTATTTATTGAGCCTCCTACGGAACCATGCGCGGGTGCTGGCGGATTTCGGGGCGATCGTGAAGGGATAAACCAGGGGATAAACGACCGGCATGGGTGACAGAAAAAACGCATACGTGATTGGGCTAGGGAAATCAGGGATTTCTGCTGCCAGACTGCTGCAACGGGATGGCTGGCAGGTGACGATCGGGGATAGTAAGACCTCGGCAAGCATGCAGCAACAGCAGCAGGAACTGGCCACAGAAGGGATTGGGGTTCAACTGGAAGACACTTTCGATCGGCAAACCGTCTCGACTCGCCATCTCCAATCAACAGATCTGGTGGTGGTGAGTCCCGGTGTTCCCTGGGATATTCCAGGGTTGTTGCAGGCGCGAGAATTGGGCCTGGAGACGATCGGCGAAATCGAACTGGCCTGGAGATATCTGCGCCATCGTCCCTGGGTCGGCATTACGGGCACGAACGGCAAAACCACCACCACAGCCCTGATCGCCGCCATCTTTCAGGCTGCTGGCTTCCGAGCGCCCGCCTGCGGTAACATTGGCCTGCCCGCCTGCGACCTGGGCCTCTCTGAGCCCCTACCCCACTGGGTCATCGCCGAATTGAGCAGCTACCAGATCGAATCCTCGGCCTCAGTTGCGCCCCGGATTGGCGTCTGGACGACGTTTACCCCTGATCATCTGAGTCGTCACAAAACCCTGGAGCGATACTACAACATCAAGGCTCATCTGCTGCGGCAATCGCAACAACAGGTCTTCAATGGGGATGATCCCTATCTGCGTCAGGCGGGGCTGACGCAGTGGCCGGATGCCTGCTGGACCAGCGTTACCGGAAAGGCGAATCTCCTGGGTGATCCGAACTACGGGGTTTACATCGAAGAGGGTTGGGTCGTTGCATTGGGCGATCGCATTCTCCCGGCAGACGCCCTGAATATGCCCGGTGCTCACAATCTCCAGAATCTTTTGATGGCAGTGGCGACAGCCCGCTTGGCTGGAATCGAAACAGATGCGATCCTCGAGGCAATCTCCACCTTTCCCGGTGTGCCCCATCGCCTGGAGCGCATCTGCACCGTTCAGGGGGTGGACTACATCAATGACAGCAAGGCTACCAACTATGATGCCGCCCAGGTGGGGTTGGCCTCAGTCGAGAGTCCGGCGATTCTGATTGCTGGGGGGGAAGCCAAACAGGGAGAAGACGCAGCATGGTTGCAGACGATTCGAGATCGAGCCGCAGCCGTGCTGTTGATTGGCAGCTCAACTCCAGCCTTTGCCCAACGCTTGCAGGAGGTGGGCTACGCCACCTATGAAGCCGTGGAGACGATGGAACGGGCGGTGCCCCGATCGGCTGAACTAGCCGCCCAATTGGGAGCCAGCGTAGTCCTGCTTTCCCCGGCCTGCGCCAGCTTTGACCAGTATCAAAACTTCGAGCAGCGCGGCGACCATTTCCGGCAGCTTTGTCTAGATTTATTGCAGTAGCCAGGAGAAGCGCATCCCAAGTTCTTGCCTGCAATTGCCATTGTCGTTTAAGCAGGTGAACTGTAGGGCTGGGGTAGATTGAGGGACTTGCCTAGTCGCTATAATGCGAGTACTTCGAGCAAATGGGATAGGCAACCATCCCCTAGAGGATTGACCGATGACCACTGTGATTGCTACACCCATCAGTCAAATTAAGTTGGCCCCTGGTAGTGCAATCAGTATTTTGGGGCTGACCTGGAAGACCTATGAAGCGTTACTTCAGGAACTGGGGAACGATCGCCTGACTCGACTTGCCTATGATCAGGGCATGTTGGAAATTAGAATGCCGGGAGAACTCCACGAAATTATCAACCGACTGCTGGCAAAAATCATCACGATGCTGGCGATGGAATTAGGCATGGAAGCCAATGACTTTGGCTCTACTACCCTGAATCGCGAGAGTCTTGATCGGGGCATTGAACCCGATAGTTGTTTCTACATCCAGAATGCGGAACCGGGGCAGGGACTGGAAACCAAGGGGACTGAAAGCCTTGCTCCCGACTTAGTATTGGAGGTGGACATTGCCAATTCCTCCGCTAATAAGCTGGCGATTTATAAAGCGATCGGAGTGCCTGAAATCTGGTTGTTCTCCCGAAATGGGCTCAAAATCTGGGTACTTCAAACTGGGCAGTATCTTGAAGCGGATCGCAGTCGATCGTTTCCGCTGGTTTCTGCTCAACAGCTCAACCATTGGCTTGAACTACGGAGAACCGAAACGGATTTGACCGTGTTACGGGAGGTTCAGCGGTTCTGTAAAGCACGATAAAAGGAGCTACAGGAGCAAGATTGTGGTTCGCAAGCAATCGAAAGGAACCTGTCTCTACTGCGGTAAGGAGCTTTCCAAGGCTGGCATCACCAAACATTTGGCCACCTGCCCTCAGCGCCAGACCGCGATCGCGGCTGCCGAGGGCAAAAAAGGCAGTAGCGAAGCCCTCTATCACCTGCGAGTGCAGGATGCCGATCGCAGTGAATTCTGGCTCGACCTCGAAATGCGTGGCTCCAAAGCCTTAAAAGACCTGGATGACTACTTGCGGGCGATCTGGCTAGAATGCTGCGGGCATATGAGTCAGTTTTCTCTGGGGGGTGGATTTGCGAGAGAAGTAGGCAAGCGGCGAAAAATCAGCGACATTTTCACCCCTGGTGTTGAACTCACCCATATTTATGATTTTGGTACCTCATCAGAAACGATCGTCAAATGTGCTGGGGTGCGGGAAGGGAAGCCACTGACAACAAAAGCGATCGTCCTGATGGCTCGCAACAGCATGCCAGAGTATCCCTGCATCACCTGTGGCAAACCGGCAACTCACCTCTGTATGGAGTGCCTGATTGAAGACCAGACTGAAGGAACGTTATGTGACGAGCATACCCAAGATCATCCCCATGACGATTACGGAGAACCCATACCGCTGGTCAACTCCCCCCGGATGGGAATGTGTGGCTATGGTGGTCCCGCTGAACCGCCATACTAAAGAAGATAGGCAGATTTTCCCGATTTTAAGCGAATTTAATCCAGTCGTGAGGCCCATCGCTCAAGCGTGAAAGGCAGATGGGGTATAGCTGTAGTGGCCTGCCTAAGAAATTCTTAACTTCGAGGCTAACGACTGGATGTTCTCTGGTGCGGACTATCCGGCGATCGCATACTGAGGGCATCCAACCTGAGAACCAAGGGAGTTCCAGAGATGACCCTGATATTTGCACCAGACACGATCGAGTTTTTTCCCCAGACCGGAATCGGCCAAGTTGAGCAAACCATTACTCAGCAACAGCGGGGACGGGTCAAGTTCATGGCCAGCTACTGGTTTGCCCGGTTTTACCAGCCCAGCGGTGCCATGTCGGCATGGCCAGGGACAACCGTGAGAGTGATTGGCCGAGAGGGACTGACCCTTCTAGTGGCTCCGATCGATGAAGCTTTTTAAGCCAGTAGTCTTTTATTTGATCGGTAACGATTGGGTTTGTATTGTAGAAATACTAGATAGTTTGAGATCATTCGTGAACAAGAGTGCGTTGAGAGACTGAGCCGTCGCTGAAACAATCGCATCCGGTAACTTCAGGCGATGTTGTTTGCGAAGCGCGATCGCCATATTTTTAATCGACTCATCAATACCAACAATCAGCAGTTGAGAGAGGAAGTTTCGGATGTGCTGCTCTTCTGCTTGGCTGAGACTAGGGTAAGAAAGCAGTTCCATTTCAGTGATGATAGAGACATGGTACGAGTGCATCCCAGTTTTGTAAGACTCATTTTGAGAATTGACCATTCAGGTAAGCACAGCGCTGCTTGAGTACTTGTGGTACGTTGTTCTTTTCCCACTGTGCTCCCGATATCTTGATGCGCTGCCCGATTTGTTTGACCGTCGATTCAATCGCACCAGAACCAATGGAGATGCCTTCGGCTTGATAATAGCCGTAGTTGACAATCCGCTGTCGATGCTTACTGAGGTAGCCAATGAAAGTCGCAACCCGCTCGTGTTTCCAATCGTCAAACTGGGCGATTGCCCCCTCGATATCGCCCTGCCACAAGCAAGCTTCTACCGCCCCTAAGCGTTGCTGTGACCCTCCAACCTTGCCCAAATTCTCAACCAGGTGATACCAATCCAAGATCTCCCGTCTTTGGGTCGAGGGGCCAATTTGGGTATAAATATTCCAGATGCCATCATGCCCATCTCCCAGGCAGGTGAGCGGGTCAGACAGCGCCTGATTATTGACCCAGTGGGTCAATTGCTCGTTGTCCTGGAAAAAAGCAGCAACGCAACACTCATGCAGATTCACCCCCTTGTAATC